>JBDTTW010000337.1:0-3544 GCA_039930405.1 bacterium | reverse complement strand
TGGCAATGAAAACAGCACGCTCCCTCAATTCAGATCGACCGGTCGTTGCCGACAAGCGCAGCGCCATCCTGCGCGCGGCCATTCGTGTCTTTGCCAGCAGCGGTTATTTCAATTCCAAGGTTGCGGACATCGCGCGTGAGGCAGGCGTCGCCGACGGTACCGTGTATCTCTACTTCAAGAGCAAGGAAGAAATTCTTCACTCAATCTTCGATCGCAACATGGAAGAGGCAATCGCCGACGGCCGCAAGCGTCTGGAAGACGTCGCCGATCCCGGCGAACGCTTGCGCCGCATTGCGCATATGCATCTCGATCGGTTAGGAGCGGATCGCGAACTGGCGGTCGTGTTTCAGGTCGAGCTGCGCGGGTCGACGAAGTTTATGGAAGAGTTTTCCGCGGCCGGCTTTGCTGAATACCTACGGCTCATTCGTTCAACTTTTGCGGAGGGCCAGCGCGCCGGCGTGTTTCGCAAGGAACTTAACGCCAAGGTTGTTGCCAAAATTCTTTTCGGCGCCCTTGACGAGATGGCGACGAATTGGATTCTCTCCAAGCGCCGCTACAAATTGGCGCCCATGGCCGATCAAGTTCTCGACATCTTCCTGAACGGAGTCGCAGCGCAGTGAACTCAATGACTCAAGTTCAGCCGGAAACGCAAGCGCAGTCGCTGCCTGGTACGCCCGCGGCAGAACCAACGACGCTGCCCGAAGTTTTCGAGTTTGTGGCCCGCGTTCATGCGCGACCTGACCTGCTCAACTACAAACACGATGGTCGCTGGATACCGATCTCGTCGGCGGAGGTACTGCAACGCGCGCGCTTGATCGCGGCCGGACTGTATTCGCTTGGCATCAGGCGCGGCGATCGCGTTGCTATTCTTTCCGAGAGCCGGCCCGAATGGACCCTCGCTGATGCCGGCTGCATTTTCCTTGGCGCGATCGACGTTCCCATCTATCCAACGCTGACGCCGGCGCAGGTGCAGTACATTTTGAAAGACTCCGGCGCGCGCGTGCTGTTGCTGGCAAACGAAGCAAAGCTGCGCGAAATAGAACCAATCCTTCCGAACTGCCCGGCCGTCGAACACCTGATCGTGTTTGCAACAGATCCCAATTCACAATCGACCGCCGTCTCTTTAGCACAACTGGAAACGCGGGGGCAGGCCTTTGCGGGCCAACAGCGCGAGGTATTACGCGCGCTGGAACTGGAAGCCAAACCAGATGACCTGGCGACGATCATTTATACGTCGGGCACGACCGGTGAACCCAAGGGCGTGATGCTCACCCACGGAAATCTGGTTTCGAATCTGGTCAACTCGTCAGGGCACTTCTCTTTTGGCGTCGCGGACAGCGCGCTGTCGGTGCTGCCCTTGTCACATATTTTTGAACGCGAAGCGATGTACATGTATTTGTTTCGCGGCATGGCCGTTTACTTTGCCGAATCGCTCGATACCATCGGACCAAATCTTCGCGAAGTTCATCCGACGATTCTGGTTGGCGTGCCGCGCATTTTCGAAAAGATCTATGCGCGCATTAGACAACGCGCAACCGAGCAGGGTCGCGCCGGTGTGGCGGTGCTCAACTGGGCGGTAAACATTGGCAAGGATCACGCGCGCCACCTGCTCGGGAAAAAGCCCGTGCCGCTGTGGCTCGGTTTGCAACACAGGCTCGCGACAAAATTAATATTTTCTAAATGGAAGGCGGCGCTGGGCGGCCGCATCCGTCTGCTTGTTTCGGGCGGCGCCGCTTTACCTGAAGAGTTAGCGTTGATCTACATCGGCGCGGGCATTCCGATCGTCCAGGGTTACGGTCTAACCGAAACGTCGCCGGTTATTACGGCGTCAACCATTGAGGAAAATCGCGTGGGCACAGTTGGCACTCCGATCAGAAACGTGCAGGTGCGCATTGCGCCGGACGGCGAGATCGAAACACATGGGCCAAACGTGATGCGCGGTTACTACAACAAGCCGGAAGAAACTCGCGCTGTTTTCAGCGCAGACGGCTGGTTCAAAACCGGCGACATCGGAACCATCGATGCCGATGGATTTTTGCGCATCACCGATCGCAAAAAGGAATTGCTAAAGACGTCGGGAGGGAAATACATCGCGCCACAGCCAATTGAGCAATTGATCAAAGGTTCGCCTTTCGTGAATCAGGTGGTTTTGATTGGCAACGGTCGCCGGTTTCCAGCGGCGCTGATCGTGCCGGACTGGGAGCGCATCGAATCGTACGCAACCCTCAAAGGCATCGAAACGCGAAACCGGACTGAGCTTTGCAAGCACCCGCGCATCATCGATCTGTTCGAGCGGCAGGTGGCCGCGCTCACTTCCGAGCTGGCCCAGTTTGAAAAAGTAAAAAAGATTGGCTTGCTGGAGCACGAGCTGACAATTGAAGGCGGAGAGCTGACGCCAACGTTGAAAGTGAAGCGCCGCGTGGTGGACGAAAAGTATCGCGACGCGATTGACGCGCTTTACGCCGGCGCAAAGCAGCTAACAGCAGACAGCTAACAGCAAACAGCAGACGGCAGACGGCAGGTGGCAGACGGCAGACGGCAAGCAGCAGACAGCCAACAGCTCATAGTTCGTATCAGGTAGTTTTGACTTCACTCATAATCACCGCAGTGCGCGATGAAGCTCGCGCGATTCGTTCCTTCGATCTGATGCCCGAGGGAACGAGCGAACACCACGGCGTCCAATTCGTGCCGGGCCAGGTAGCCGTGCTGGCCGTGGCCGCGGAGGCGCCCGCTTATTTTGCCTTTGCCAGTGCGCCCGAAGACAGGGAATTGGAAGTGTTGGTGAAACGCACGGTCGGTGCCAGCGACCTGTTATTCGAGCTGCAGCGCGGTGACAAGATCGAGCTGCTGGAAGTTGCCGGGCATGGTTTCGATCTTGAGGCGCAGAAAGGCAATGACCTGGTCTTTGTCGCTATGGGTACCGGCGTGGCGCCGCTGCGTTCCGCGCTGCGGCACGTGTTGAAACGGAAAGATGATTTTGGCGAGCTGGTGGTGCTCTATGGGGCGCGCACACCGGACGACTTTTGCTATCGCGACGAAACCGAAGGCTGGAAAGATGCGGGTGTCGAGCTGCGCCAGGTGATCTCCAAGCCCGATGGCCACGACTGGTCCGGGCCAACCGGTTATGTGCAATCGCTGCTGGATCATGTCTTGCCCGATTTGAAATCGCCGGTTGCCTTAATCTGCGGGTCGCTGGAGATGATGGGACAAACGCGCGACCGGCTCGAGAAGATGGGCTTCCGCGCAAATGACGTCCTGACCAATTACTAAGTTGCCGCCGGCGCGTTCAAAGCTGGCCGCGCGTGCCAAATAGAAGTAACAACCTGGCAAAACGGCCGGTAGTGCCCTAATTTGAATTCTTTGTGCTGCTTTGTGTTCTCTGTGACTTTGTTAAGAATTAGGGCACTACCCAACGGCTAACCTTGCTGAATGAGCGCTCATTCAGTTACTATTATGAGAAATCTTCTCGGTGTTTGCGTTTGAGAATTCAAGTTTGAAGTGCGACAGAGGGATTTTGGCTTTCGCTCCAGCGGAGCGAGATGTC
>JBDTTW010000336.1:0-3828 GCA_039930405.1 bacterium | reverse complement strand
AAGTCTGCGAACCTCGAACGCCCTTACCGCACTCCTGGTTACCCGGTTGTACCGCTAATTTATATTTCGCTCGCGCTGCTGCTGGTGATCGATCTGGCCTTGTTGAAAGCGCAAACATCCGGCATCGGTTATTTGCTGGTACTAACGGGGATTCCGGTCTATTTCATCTGGCGTAGAAATAAACGATGAATCGGTCTGGAAATTCCCCAACGATCATTCTGCGTTTCTCAATCACTTGACCCATTCGTCGGCGATTTCGGTTTCCACTTTCACCGGCACAGTCTTCACATACTCTTCGCCGGCGACGCGCATCGTGCGTTCCACTTTTTCCGCAATCTCTTCCGCTTGATCAGCGTCCGCCTCAACCACAATCTCGTCGTGAATGATGTTAACTATCTGCGCGTTGGTGTTGCGCAGTTCATCGTTTAGCAACCTTAGCGCCCGCTTGAGAATGTCGGCGCTCGTGCCCTGAATCGGCGTGTTCTTGCCGTTGCGCTTGGTCATGGAAATCTGTTGGCGGTCCTGCTCGTCATAGCGGAAACGAACCAAACGACCGGAGGCTGTTCGTGCCTGGCGCTCGCGCACGGCGCGATTCGCTGCTTCCTGAAGATAAGTGTCGAGCTGGCGATAAGTGCCGAAATATTTGCGCAGAACATTTTCCGCTTCGCCGACACTCAAACCGGTCATAATCGAAAAACGTTGCGCGCCGATGCCATAGACCACACCGAAATTCAGCCGCTTGGCGAAATCGCGCTGCTCTTTCGTGACCTGGTCCAACGGCGTATTGAAGACTTCGGCGGCTGTTACTTTATGCAGATCGGCGCCGGAATTAAACGCCTTGATAAAGCCTGAATCGCCGGAAAACTCGGCGAGGATCCGCAGCTCAATCTGCGAATAGTCCGCAATGATCAATTTTCTGCCCTCCGGATAACCCGAAAAACAACGGCGATACTCAACCGCGTGCGGCACCTGCTGAATGTTGGGATTGGTGCACGAAAATCTTCCGGTCGGCGCGCCAATCTGGCGAAAGTCCGCGTGCAGCCGACCGGTCGTCGGATTGATCAACTCGATCATGTTCTGACCGTAACTCGTCAACGCTTTCTGCACCGTGCGATATTCCAGCAACGTGGCAATCACCGGATACTCGGCAGCCAGCGGTTGCAGTTTCCAGTTGCGCGTCGAGTCGGGAACCGGAATGCCGAGGCGATTCAAGGCGGTGGTTAACTGCTGATGCGAATCCAGATTGATGTCGTCGCGCTGCGGTCCGCCAAATAGCGAACCCTGCGAAGACTCTTGCGCCAGAATATCCTGCAACTCTTCCGCTAACTGTTCTCTTCTCTTTTCGATTAATGACAACTGCTCGAGCCAGCGATCCTTGTGCATGTAAAAACCGGCCAGCTCAATGTCGGCAACGGTCGTCACACACTCAAACTCAAGCTGCGCGACAGAAATGAGTGAATCGCTGCGCAACCGTTCGACCAACTTTTCGCGCAAGGGCAACAGAATCGCAGCATCGCGCGCGGCGTATTCGAGTTGCGCCTCAGATAACTCAAAATTCCAGTTGCTGAGCCGTTCGGTTTTATCGACCGCCTCATTTAGATAACGTGAGGCAACGGTTTCCAGCCCGTGACGCTCTTCAATGTCGCCGGCGCTGACAATTTGGCTGGCAAGCAGCGTGTCAAACAACCCACCCAGATCAACGCCGAGGGTGTGTTTGATAAACTTCGCGTCAAACTTTGCGTTGTGCGCGATCTTAATGGGACGAGCGGCTTCCAACAGCCGTTTCAGTGGCTTGAGCGCTTCGTTTTTCTTTAGGTCACCGTTAGCAAAAGCATCGAGGTCAACTACTTCTACGCCCGCCGGCGTCGCGAGCTGAATCAGGCGCAGGCGGCCAACGTAAGGATCGAGTTCGGTGGTTTCCGTGTCGAGTCCTATCACCTGATGCGCAGACAAACCCTCAACCGCCTGGCGCAGTTGTTCCGCATCTTTGATTACTCGATAACGCGTGCTCATGTTAGTCAGTGACATAGACAGTTAGTCTGTGTCTTCGTTACCCCCACAGACTAAAGTCTATGCCCCTAGTTAAGGAGTTTACTGTTGCGGAGTGGTTTCTGCGAAACGCAGGATGCGCTCGACGTATTTGGCGATCATGTCTACTTCGAGATTCACGTCATCGCCTGGTTTGAGTTGAGAAAAGTTGGTCACTTCCCAGGTTTTCGGAATGATGGCGACTTCAAAATGATTATCAGCCAACGCGGCAATCGTGAGGCTAATGCCTTCCACCGCAACCGAGCCTTTGAAGACAAGATAACGCGCCAGCTCCTTCGGGTACTCAATACGAACTGTCCATGAACCTTCGTGATCGGCAACGCTGACAAACTTTCCGCGCGCGTCGACATGCCCCTGAACGATATGACCGCCCAGCCTGGTTACGGGTGTAACCGCGCGTTCAAGATTTACAGCGCTGCCCGGTTGCAGGCGACCCAGCGTAGATCGATCCAGAGTTTCGCGCGAAACATCCGCCGCAAACGAATCCGGATGGATGTCGAGCGCGGTAAGACACACCCCGTTAACAGAAAGCGAATCGCCGTGCTTTGTATCTGCAATCACGAGACGCGCCTCGATCGTGATGTACGCGTTTTCGCCGCGTGGCTCGACGCTGCGTACGCGACCAAGTTCTTCAATGATTCCAGTAAACACGTTTTTGAATTTCGGATTGCGGATTTCGGATTGTCAGAACAAACGTCTTACAATCACGACGATTAGTAAAATGAAGAGGCCCACCAGTACAGGTGCAAATGACAACAACATCATCCACAACGGTTCGCACTTAAATGAAAACTTGATAGACATGGATCATAAGCGGGGGCATGCCCACCTTCCTAACCTCGAGATGATGTACCTTGCGACTTGGTTCTATCAGTACGTTCTTCGCAAATTTTAAAAATGGTCATTATAAAACCTCATGGTCAGGAAGGGGGCATGCCCCCGCTCTTTTCCTGAACTGCCGCCATCATCTTTGCAAAGACTTCGTCAATTGATAAGCCGGTCGAATCAACCACGATCGCATCGTCGGCAGCTTTCAGCGGCGAATCCGCGCGCGTCTCATCGCGGCGATCTCTTTCAGCCATGTCGGCAAAAGTTGCTTCGAAGTTTACAGTTGGATCCTGGGCACGTTCTTCGTTGAAGCGTCTTTCAGCTCGCTCCTGCGGCACGGCAGTCAGAAAAAATTTTAGGTCTGCGTCAGGAAAAACCACGGTGCCAATGTCGCGCCCATTCATCACCGCGCCACGCCGGCCCAACTCGCGCTGGCGCTTGACCATTGCGCGCCGCACTTGCGGGATAGTTGAGACAATCGACGACATTTCGGTTACTTCTTCGCTGCGAAGCTCCTCTGTCACGTCGCGCCCTTCGAGCGTGACTTTAAGCGCCTCTGGATCTCCGGCCAGATCAATATCTACCCGAGCCGCTAAAGATCCAACCGCGAGATCATCATTTGAATTAACGCTGGATTCCATTACCGCCAGTGCCACCGCGCGATACATCGAGCCGGTATCGATGTAAAGCAGGTTCAGCGCGCCCGCCAGCATGCGCCCGAGCGTTGACTTGCCCGCACCCGATGGTCCATCAATGGCGATGATTAGATTGCTGTTCATGTTTGGACTGCGGCGGCTCGATGCCGCTTTGCAGCACGGCGGCTTGACGCTGCTTTTGGACTGCGGCGGCTTGACGCCGCATCAGCGTTCCTAAGAAGTCATGTGTTTTCTTTTACGAACTATCTTGCTAACCAAGAGAGGCGTCAAGCCGCCGTGCTGGAAAGCGGCGTCG
>JBDTTW010000335.1:0-2940 GCA_039930405.1 bacterium | reverse complement strand
GCCTGACTTACCACCGCAGGATGTTCGCAGCGCGCTAACGTTTGCGATAGTGGGCGCTGGCGCCAGCGGCGCTGAGCTTTCAACCAAGATGGCCGATTTGCTGCGTGACGCTTTCGAGCGCCGCGCCCTGCAGGGCGAGCCGCGCATTCTGCTCATCGAGATGGGCGACAAAGTTATCCCCGGAATGGGTGAAGAGATTCGCGCCTTCGTCGAAAGCGCGCTGCAGGAATCGCGCGTGGAGTTGCACACGTTAACGCGCGTCCGGCGAGTGAGCGGGAATAGTGTGACAGTCGAACACGACGGCGTGCAGACGGAAATCAAAACGGCCGGAGTAGTTTGGACCGGCGGCGTGCTGATGAATCCGCTGATACAAAGTTTGCAGGCGGAGAAGACCGAGCGCGGTTTGCTGCGCGTCAACCCGATGCTTCAACTCATGGGCCATGACGAGGTCTTCGCGTTGGGTGACATTGCTTTCTTTCCTGACGCGACGCCGACGCTCGCCGGGACCGCGCAGCTTGCGTTGCAGGAAGCGCGTTTGGTCGCGCGCAATGTAAAGTCATTCATCGCAAGCGAGCCGCTGCGGACAAAACATTTTGAAGAGTTGGGTGAAGCCGTCAGCCTCGGAACTGACCGGGCTGCGGTTCTCGCCGGCGGAAAGGTTTTCGGTGGACCACTGGCGCGGCAGGCGCGTTTTGCCATGTACACGGCCCGGCTACCAACCTGGCACCATCGCCTGCGAGTCGGCGCGAGTTGGTTCCTCGGCGGCACTCCCCCGCGTCCGTTATTGCCGTTGGGTATTCAGAGGTAGTCGTGACTGAACGAACCAGGGTTTTAAAGCGAACTATTATTGCAAGCACCTGCGCCGCCGCGACTCTCTTCTTGCTCGCGTGCGCGGCCCCTGCCAACAATAACCAACCGCTGAATCGAAACCGGCACGACCCGGCGACGGCAGCCCCGTCTTCGTCTGCAACTCAAACTCCAATTGCGGGATCGTCGCCTTCCCTTCAGTCCGCGGAAACGCCGCCGCCGGAAAATACCGAACCGGCTAACGACACAACATTGGTCGGCAGTTTTGTTGGCAGATTGAAATTGATCATTCCGGTTCAGGGTGTGCGGGCTGATCAATTGCAGGACACATTTATGGATGCGCGCACCGAAGGCCGAGTTCATGACGCCATTGATATTCCCGCGCCGGTGGGAACCCCGGTGCTCGCCGCCGCCGATGGCGAGATTGCCAGACTCTTCCAAAGCGAGCGCGGCGGCACAACCATCTATCAATACAGCGCCGACAAGAAATTGATTTACTACTACGCTCATCTGCAAGGTTACGCTGATGGCCTGGCGCCGGGAAAATTTGTGCACCAGGGCGAGGTCATCGCTTACGTCGGTGACACGGGAAACGCCGGCGCCGGCAACTATCATCTGCACTTCTCGATCTCGGTCATTCCCAATCCCACGCGCTATTGGGAAGGCACCAACATCAATCCCTATCCACTGCTAAGAAATAGCAATTAGTTCCAATTCCGAAATTGGTTTGCGCGCCACTCGGGCTCAATTCGCGAAAAAGTCATGAGTTGCAAAACCTAACAGGTTGGGAAGGGTGGCTTGCCCCCGCTCAGATTGAGTTGAGTCCGGCCACGCCGGCGCAAGCCACCCTTCCGACCTGTCAGGTGTTGGGTGTTGAGTGGCTTCAATAGGAAAAGAAAGCCCGCCAAGCTTTCCTCCCACCGTTCGTTAATCGTGCAAGCACAGTGGTCGGACTGTGGAATTCAATGCGAACGAAGCGTTGCTGCCCCTGCTAATTGCGTGGGAACGCCCGTTGCTACAGTTCAACGCACAGGTGAGTATGGCCATGCTTTACAAACGCCAGCCACTGGCCAACTCTGAATACAAAGGAATGAAAAATATGAAGACTACTCGTCACTTATCGCTCGGCTTGATCGCCGCGCTGCTGCTTGTCTCCGCGGCCGGCTGCGTCACTGAGACGCCAACCAATTCCAACAGCGCCAGTCCATCGCCGTCGGTCTCGCCGTCGCCATCAGCTACCGCACGCAGCGCGGTCGAGGTGCCGGTGACCTTGCCCGTACTTGATGCGTTGCTGTCCGACGAAGCCTTTCGCGCCAAAGTGAAATCACAGGTTTCGCTCAGCGATGCCGAAATATCGCAGGTGCAGAAGATCGCCGCCGATGAAGTTACCAAACTGCGCCAGGCGAATGCTGAAGATCAAACCGGCAGCGCGGAAGAGTCGCGCCAGCATGCAGCCGAAGCAATACGCGGCGCGGTCGGTGAAGAAAAGGCCAAACAACTCTTCGCCCTCGCCCAGGAATACTGGGTGAAAGGCAATGACGAACCAGGTGCCGACAAAACGGCTGACAGTTCAACTGGGCCAAACGCAGTTCCCAAAGACACGCGCGTGGTAGTTAACATTCCCGCCTATCGCATGGACGTGTTTCGAGAGGGCGAGTTGGTCAAGTCGTACAAGATCGGCATTGGCTATCCTGAATTTCCCTTGCCGACCGGAATGCGAAAAGCGCAAAGCATCATCTTTAACCCTACCTGGACGCCGCCCGACGAGCCCTGGGTCGCAAAGATGAAGAACGTCAGCGCCGGCGAGAAGGTCGAGGCGGGCAGCAAACTAAACCCGCTTGGTCCAATCAAGATTCCGATTGGCCTGCCCTCGTTGATCCACGGCGGCAAATCAGTGGCGAAGTTAGGAACGTTCGCTTCGCACGGCTGCGTTGGACTAACAACTCCGCAAGTTCAGGATTTTGCGAAAGTGCTGGCGCAAACCTCAGGAATAGAACTCTCGGACGCAAACATTCAGGCGAACTTGAAAGACAGGACCCAAACCAAAACTGTGAAGCTGGGCCATGCGGTACCGGTCGAGCTGCGTTATGAAACGATTGTGGCGGAAGACGGCAAGCTGCACATCTACAAAGA
>JBDTTW010000334.1:0-7203 GCA_039930405.1 bacterium | reverse complement strand
AGCACTCAGCACTCTTTTCCTTACCCAAGAAACCCTTTGTACTTCGTCTCGCTCGCGGCATAGCCGGGAAACACTTGTTGTACATTGGTTGTGCCGAGGTGCTTCCTTGCAACCTCGCCGAACACATCGCGAAAGTCTGTAGTCAACGCCAGATCTCGTCCTTCATAAAGCTGATCGTTCTTCAGTCCCGGCCATTGGCCGTAAACTTTGCCGCCGCGGACGCCGTTGCCGACAACAAACATCGCATTCGCATGACCATGATCCGTGCCGCGATTTCCATTCTCCTTCACCGTCCGGCCGAACTCCGACATCGTTAGAATCACGACATCGTCCATGCGCTGGCCCAGGTCCGTGTAGAGCGCGCTGATGCCGTTGCTGAATTGCTGCAACAGATTTCCCAACTGGCCGCGCGCGCTGCCTTCGTTCACATGCGTATCCCAACCGCCAATGTCGGTGAACGCGATTTCCAAACCGACTCCCGCTTTGATCAACTGCGCAATCTGCAACAAAGAATTGCCATACGGTGTGCGTGGATACTGCGCGCCATTCTGCGGTTGATACTGCCCCGGATTAACTTTCTTCAGATAGTTGACGGCTTCAAATGTTTCTTTGCCCGTGCCACCCAACACATCGTTTACAGACTGATCGTAAATCGCTTCAAAGCCGCCTTGCACACTGGCCGAATTCTGACCAGCGCGAATGTTAAAGTCCGCGAGACTGGAAATTGCCAGCGTCGGCGCTTTTCCCTGCATCACTCGCGGCGTCGTCTGTGTCATTGAGACGGCGCGGAACAAACTGTTTTCCGGATCGCGTTTGCTTTGCAGGTAACGATTTAGCCAGCCGTCAGGCGTCGACTTCACTCCGGGCGTGGCCGACTCCATGTAATCCTGCGCATCGAAATGGGACCGCGTGTTGTCCGGGGAACCGGCTGCGTGAATGATCGCCAAACGCTTTGAATCCCACAACGATTTGAAAGGCGCCAGCGACGGATGCAGTCCAAAAAAGCCGTCGAGGTTAGCTGCCGCCTCAGCATTGCCGGCCGCTGGTTTCGGAATCGCAATCGACGGTCGCAGGTCGTAGTACGCGCTTTCGCCAAACGGGACGACCATGTTCAACCCATCAACCGCGCCGCGCTGAAAAATAGCGATCAGCGTTTTGCGCCGGCCGCCGGTAACTCGCTCGCGCGTTTGTCCCAGGACAGTTCGTTGCAAAAACGAGGGCGCGGCATTCACAACGCCAAAACTCGCCAGCGCCACGCCACCTGATCTGATAAAAAATCTTCTGTCCATGTCGGAACACCTCTAGTTCCGAGTTCCAAGTTTCAAGTTTTCGCGTCCAGCTAACTCGGAACTCGAAACTCGGAACTGGAAACTCCTTACTGTCTCTGAAACTCCGGCGAGCCCAGAATTAGTCCAACCATTTTGGTAACTGGATCCGTAATGTTCGCATCGGCGCGCGCCAACTGCTGCTGTCGCGCCGGACGCTGGTCCATCATCTCGCTCTGACCAATATCATCCATGCTCGGCCTGGCCGGTAACCCCGCCGGCACAACTAGCGCCGTCTGATCGTCGATCTGCTTCAACAACGTCGCCCTGGTCTTGGCTGACATGTCGCCGGCAACAATCAACCCAAGAAAACGTTCCATCATTTTCGACTTGTCAGGCGCATCCGAATTAGTGCTGTCCAAGAAGCGTTTCAAATCTACGCGCGTGCCCGGAATGCGATTGCTGGCCAAGCTCAAACCAAAGTTCAAGCGCTCGAGCAGCCCGCCAGTGTTGACCCAACTCTCCGCCGAGTCCGAATAGCCGTTCGGCGTTTGATAGCCGTATAGCGGCTCGCCCATGCGCGCGATCCACTGATGCACGCCGGGGCCACCGTTGGTTTCACCCCCCAGTGTGCGAATCGCGCTGATCGCCAACTCGAACGGCCGCTTAACTTTTGCGCGGTAGGCGTCAGGCGAATTGAACTCGGGCGAAAAGAAAATCGCGCGCAAAGTCTCGCGAATGTCGCCATTACTCCTGGTGAAGGCTGCGGCCACGCGATCGACCAACGCCGGCGGCGGGTTATCGGAAACGAAATGCCGCACAAGTTTGGTGGCGACAAACTTCGCGGTCGCCGGTTGATGCGCCAGGATGTCGAGCACCATCAACCCGTCTTTGAATCCGCCTCCGGCGGGAATCTTGTGCCCGAGCACGATCTTTTCACCGTCGTCGTGCACGCGCGGATTGAAAAAGAAACGGCCGGCATTTTCGCGCAGCATATCCGCGCGTGGCCCATTCATCATCGCCTGGGTCGCCGCACCGGCGCCGCGTGGCGCGAGAATGGTCCATCCAGTAAAGCAGCGCGCAACTTCCTGAACGTCTTTCTGCGTGTAACCACCTTCGACACCCAGGGTATGTAGTTCCATCAACTCGCGCGCGTAGTTTTCATTAATGCCGCGACGGGCCTGCTGCTGCGGCCGCTGCTGCTGCGGATCGTTTGTCATCCGCGGTGATTGCCGATTCTGTGCGCCGCCGCGCAGCAATTGAGCCAGCGGATTACGTTGCGCTCCCGGGCGCTGATTCCCGAAATAACCTGGACCGGTTGGCGCGTTAGGACTAACGCTTTGAAAGTTATCAAGATAGAAAAGCATCGCGGGGCTTTGCGCAGTCGCCAATAACAGATCAGAAAACTTACCCATCGCGTTGGGACGAATTGTGTCCCGGTCGTAAGCAGGCAGTAACCAGCGATCAGCGCCTTTGCCGGCAAACACGTTAAAGTGGTTGGTCCAGAAATCGACCATCACTTCCTGCAACTGGCGCTCACTGTACACAGCACGCAGAATGCGCGAGGCTTGCAACTCGGCCGTGATGCGTTGCGGCAGTTGTAATCCATTCTGCGTGTAATACTCACGCAGCGCCTGCCGGTATTTTTGATTGTCCATCGGATTTCCGTTGGCTGCGGGATTGTTTGCAACCGCGGCATCCATCTGCATTGTGGTGGTCGCGCTGTTGGGTTCGCCATTCATCGCAGTTGCATTGCCGGTCTTCGCGTCACCGGAGGTTGCAGACGCGACAGCCTGGGCCTGCGCTCGATTGTCGCGTGCTGCTGCAAGTCCTGCCGGCAAATCGCCGCGCCGCTCGAGCTGTCGCAGGATTTGACCTGGCTGCGGATACTTTTCATAGAGTTCCGCGGTCGACATGTTCAGCGTCGAAAGATTTTTGAGCTTCGCCTCGGCGACTTCATCGTTGATCTTTTCCGGCGCCAGTTGCTGATTGATGTATTGCTCCAGCCCCATCGCCTTGACGCGCTCAATGTCGCCGGGGCGCGCGCCAAAACCGAGCCGGTTCAGAACGTGAAGGATGCGCTGGTCGTCGTTCAGTGGCGGCACATTCGTTCGTTGCGCGTCTGTAACCGGCAAACCGCCGCTAACAGTCGCAATCGCTATCAGAAGCGCAAGCGTGACTCGCTTTCGCCAATGCGTGTCGGACTTGGAGTTTAGAAAATTCATAGATTCACCACCGGTGGACTTTTCTTGAAATTAAGGCGTATTTGCGCGTCCGGACTTTAGACGCGCGACCCCGGGCTGCGGTCGAGGAAATCGTGTCTCCCTACTTAACAGGTTTGGGGAAGCTAACCGGACTCCGATTCCCCGCCGTGTCCAGCGCTCGCACTGCAAAGAAAAAGTTGTCTTTCGACATTCCCTTCATCGTGAAGCTGGTGACCTTGCCTACAGCCCGCGAGTTGGTCCAGACAGGCGACGTGGTTTCGCGCCAGACGATCTCGTAACCAGCCAGGTCGGGTTCCTTGTTAGCGTCCCACTTCAAATCGGTGTCGTTGGTCAACCGCGCCGTTACGACCGCGACATTTTTTGGACGGGCCGGCGCCAACGCCAGCCCTGCCAGCGCTGCAGCATTCACTCGCGCAACATTTGCAATGTAATTGAAATCGTCATACTGCGGCAGGTCGCCGTATTGCACGCCATTTTCGATCCGCACGTTTTGATGTTGATGCCGATAATCTTCATTAGGTTCAGTGAAACGAACGGCAGCGAAGCCGCGTTCGAGAAACGGAATGTGATCGCCGCCGCGCAGGTAACGATCGCGACGATAGACCATCATCACGCGCAAGCCGCGCACGTAACGCTGGCCCGTCTCTTTGATGAAGCGGGCCAACTGCCGCGACGCCGAATCATTCTCACCACCAACGCCGCGGCGCGTGGTTGCCTCTTCGGCGCTTTCATTCGACGGCACGCCTTCAGAAAAGACACGCACAGTTGCCGGATCGTGGACACCGTTTCCACCCAGCGAGCTGCCAATAATGTCGTTGGTAAACATCGCTTCCACGTCGAGGTGTTTTTGTTTTGCCTGCTCGGCGAAATAAGTTGAGCCCAACAACCCTTGCTCCTCGCCCGCAACAGTCATGAAGATGATCGTGGCGTCGAATTTGTATTTCGCCATAACGCGCGCCAACTCCAATACCGCGGCCGTGCCCGATGCATCGTCGTTTGCTCCCGGCGCGTCGCACTTTGCATCGGTCGGACTGGTACACATTGAATCGTAGTGTCCGCTGACGACGTAGGTTCGAGCTTCGGCTTCGGACTGGGTTCCCTTCAGCATCGCGACGACGTTCGTGAGCGTTGTCGGCGCGGGAACTCGCGCCGCCTTTGGTTGCAGGAACGATTGCTTCTCCACCGTCATCCGCCCACCCGACCGCTCCGCAACTTTTGCAAACTCAGTAAACAACCAGTCGCGCGCGGCGCCAACACCGCGCGTTGGATCGCTCTGTTCGGAAAGTGTGTTGCGCGTGCCAAACGAGACAAGCTTGCGGATGGTCTTTTCAATATTTCGCGCGTCAATCTCACGAACAATTTGCGCGATCTGTTGCTTGCTGGCTCTCGCAGACGAGGGACGGGCAGCACGCGATTTTTTGGTCTGGGCGTCGGCAGGCTTAACGTCGAGCAGAAAGCAGGGAGCAAGCAGCAATGAAATAACTGTGGTTGCGAGCAGACGGGTTGGCATAAACGGTTCGCTCCTTCAGATGGTAAATAGCCAGCCAATTTAACACCTGGCGGAGCGGAGTGAAACGAGGCGTGGCTCTTTGCAGTGGGCGGAAAGAAAAAGAAGTAAGGCCTACTAACCTGCGGCGTCAGCGAATCCAGTAGGCAGTGCCCTTCCAAACAACGATCAGTTCGCCGCCGAGTTGTTCGGCGATCGAACGAAGCGCCGGCTCGTCCGCAAGCAACGCGCGAAACTGTTGGGAACCGCGTTTGACACTCACTGTCGCCCTACCAGAGGCGTAGTCTGAATCAACCCAGGCACTTCCTTCCCGGTGAAACAGTCTACCGGAAACTTTGCGAGTCTCTACGGCGTTGCCAGCGGCCTTCTCATCTTTGCTCGCGGGGCGAGACATCGTCGAAGAGAGTCCGCCAACGTTTGAAGAATTATTGCGCGACGGACCACCTTTTGCTGGGCCACCACGCGCGAGCTCATTCTCGGCACGCGCTTGAGAGAAGGCGTCCTGGCGACGACGCTTTTGCAAGTCGGCATCGTCCTCTTGCTTGCGTGCTTCCGCGGTCTTACTGGCATCGACCACTGCCGGACGCGGCGGTGGGGGAGGAGCGGCGGCCTCAGTGGGTTCAGCAGCAAACGTCGGCTGCGATTGCGCAACACTGGAGTCACGAGGCTCAACTAGACCTTTCGCTTCGCGATCCGTCCTGGCCGCGCTGGAACTGGTTTTGGGTGCGACTGCCGGCGGCTGAATGGCGCCGGACTTCTCCTTCGAAACGTTCTTATCCGTCGACTCGGCAAGCGGCTGTTGTTCCCCGGGGGAACCAACTGATTGAGCGCCTTCGTTGGTGGTTATCTTTTGGTTCCCACTGCTCGTTGAAGCCGCGGGCGCAGTCGGTGCCTGGTTTTGGGCGACGAAGTCGGTCTGCTGTGGACGGCGCAAAACAAGGATTGCGATCGCGATGATCGCAGCTAAAGCGAGGGCAGGCATCGCGACTCGCAGCACTGACGGAGCAAACAGACCAGCTAGCATCGCGCGCAAGCTCCATCCTGTTTCAGGTGTCACCGCCTCACGCTGGCGCGGCATCGCCGGCACCAAACCGGCAACAATGCTACGACAGCGATCACAGTCGGCCAGATGCTTGTTATATCGTTGACGTTCAGCGCCCGAGACAACGCCTTCGGCGTAGCAGCTCAATTCATCCGCATCGAGATGCGCGCCAGTCTCCTGACCGGATTGCGGCAACGATCCGGTTTGAGAACGCACTGCAGCGCCGCGGCCCAGCGCGCGCAACAACAGATCCATCTCGTTTTTGTCAGTAGTCTTCATTAAACTATACCGTTGGTAGAACGTCTCAGCTATCCACTACTTGCGCCGTCGCACTTTGCGCTTACCCGGTCATCTCCCTTTCATTTTCAACCATTTTTTCGCCCATGAGCATCGGCTCAATATCCGCCTCCAAATGGAGCGCGATGTCGGAAAAGGCCCGCTCGGTTTCCGGGCGAGTCCAGCCATGTTCTTTTTTGAGCGACTCCTCAACATTGAGGCGCAAAGCCGCGTGAATTCGGGTCAGACGGCGGCTGGCGGTCGCCTCGTGCACGCCAAGAATTGCACCGGCTTCGTGCAATTTAAGTCCATCAAAATAGTAAAGCCTTACTAATAATCGGTCCTCATCTGATAGCTGGCCGACTGAAGCTGCCAGCGCTTTTTGTAAATCAGCGCTGGCGCGCTTGTCGGAAACTTCCATCTCCGGATTCATTCTCTCGGCATGACCACTCCACGACTGATCATCCTTCTGAATCAACCGATCTAACTCTGCGTCATCTTCGGTTTGCACCAGGCGCGATTGCTTTCGGTGTTGGTCGACAGCCAGTTGTCCTACCACGGCACGCAGCCAGCCGGCCAGCGAACCGCGGCCGGAATAGTAAGCCAGCTTGCTTGCCGGTTTGCCATCCTCGCGAATTCGCAGTCCGTGAAGCTCGGCCCAAATCGATTGGGCTAAGTCTTCGGCGCCTTCCTCGTTGGAACTGACCGAGCGCGCTGCCGAGCGCACCGTTGATCCGAATCGCGCGACCAGATCCGTCCAGGCTTTTTCGTTGCCTTGTTCGCAAGCCAGAATGAGACAAAGATCGTCAGCCTGAAGTTTGTCAACAAACTCATTTAGGTCTGCAGCTAACGAGTCGGCGCTGCCACGCAAAAGATATTTCTCAACCG
>JBDTTW010000333.1:0-3464 GCA_039930405.1 bacterium | reverse complement strand
CGCAGGAGCGCGTGAAGATTGCGGAGTTGGAAGCGTATTTGTCGAAGAAACTTAATAAGTAGTTTCGAGTTTCTAGTTTCGAGTTCTTGCACCCAGTCTTGGCACTCGAAACCCGTGGGTTTGGATTCAAAACTCGGAACTCGAAACTCGAAACTCGGAACTCGAAACTCGAAACTGATTCTTAATCATGCCGATAGTTAAGAAACGAAACGAACAAACTGAAAGTCGCCTGCTGCTTGAGTCAGGCGATCCGGTCGAGTTGCCGCCCGCTGAAATCGAAGACCGCGACGTCATCGTCCAGTTTGAAAAGTTCAAGCAATTCATTCCTGAGTTGCTGGAAGAATTGCGCGACGGTGTGCTGGCCGAGCCAGTGGCTGTGATGAACGACGGCTCGACGTTTGCCATCCACGGCGACACGCGCACTTTTTGGGTAAAGCTGTGGCACGCCGCCGGCACCGACCTCACGAAAATCGATCGCGCGCAAGTCATCAGTTGCATCCCTTCTACGCGCGGCGTTCAAATCCTTGTCGAATCCCCAGACGAATAGTCCAAAGTCCAAGGTCCAAAGTCGCTTTAACCACGCGACGAACGAGCCGGCCTTTGCTTATTGACTTTGGACATTGGACATTGGACATTGGGCTGTATGGTTCCGATTCCCGAAAAAGTGCTGAGTCTCGCGAAGGCGATTCGCGACGCCGGCGGTCGCGCGCTGCTGGTTGGCGGCTGCGTGCGCGATCTGCTGCTGAAGATCGAGCCGACAGACTGGGATCTGGAAGTCTACGGCGTTGAACCGCTCAAGCTGCGCGCGCTGCTTGATGAGTTTGGCCCAGTCAATGTTGTCGGCGAAGCGT
This sequence comes from bacterium, assembly GCA_039930405.1. Lineage (GTDB taxonomy): Bacteria > Acidobacteriota > Blastocatellia > Pyrinomonadales > Pyrinomonadaceae > PSRF01. The sequence goes on along the minus strand of JBDTTW010000333.1, from coordinate 2,613 downwards.
TCACTGTTTACAAACTCGGCTCCGATTTGGATGTTTCGTTGCCGCGCCGCGAGCGAAAGTCCGGCCGCGGTCACCGCGCTTTTGCAATTGAAGGCGATCCGGCGATGTCGCTGGAAGAGGCGACGCGCCGCCGCGATTTCACCATCAACGCGATCCTGCAGGATCCCTTAAGTGACGAAATCATCGATCCTTTTGACGGTCGTGCGGATATCGCTGCCAAACTTTTGCGCGTTGTTTCGCATGAGACTTTCGCCGAAGACAGCCTGCGCGTTTTGCGGGCCGCGCAACTGGCGGCGCGTTTTGAATTCGAAATCGAGACCAACACAGTCGAGCTTTGCCGTTCGGTTGACTTGTCTGACCTGCCGGCTGAACGAGTGTGGGGCGAGATTGAAAAACTGCTGATGCGCTCGCGCCGGCCAGCGATTGGACTGAAATGGCTGCGCAATCTGGGCGCGCTCGCTCAATTGTTTCCGGAAATCAAGGCGCTGATCGACGTGCCGCAGGATCCGGAGTGGCATCCGGAAGGCGACGTGTTTGTTCATACTGGTTTGGTCGTCGATGGCGCGCGGGCGTTGCTGGCCGATCTGCCTTATGCGAAACAGATCACAGTCATGCTGGCTGCGTTGGCCCATGACTTTGGCAAGCCGGCGACAACTGAGTTTGTTGATGGGCGTTTGCGCTCGCGCGGTCATGAAGAAGCTGGCGTGGCGCCGACAGAATCCTTTTTGGATCGGCTGAACATCCATACGCTCGATGGCTACAACGTGCGCGCGCAGGTGATTGCGTTGGTGCGCGAGCATTTGAAGCCAGGTGAGTTCTTCAAAAAACGCGACGAGGTTGGCGATGGCGCGTTTCGCCGGCTGGCGCGGAAGTGTGAATTGGATTTGCTGTATCGCGTGGCGAAAGCCGATTCGCTGGGACGGAATGCAGATTGGCTGTCGCGCGAAAAGTGGTACGGGTCGGAAGCGCAGGAGTGGTTTATCGCGCGAGCGCGTGAACTGGCTGTCGAACAAAAACCACCGGCGCCGATATTACTTGGCCGACATTTGCTGGACATGGGCCTGGCACCTGGTCCAAGAGTGGGTGAGATCACAAAAGCCGTTTACGAAATGCAACTCGATGGCCGCGTCCGTAATCTAGATGAAGCGAAAGAGGCAGCTAGGAATCTGATACCCGAAGGTAGTGGCACCGACGCCAGCGGGGGCATGCCCCCTTCCTGACCTGAGAGGTGTTCCATGACGCGCGCGAGTTTGCTCGAATGGCTAACGCAAAGTCTCAAGCTAAACTTCAATCAACTCGTGGTTGGGAAGGTGGGCATGCCCCCGCTCTTCACCGGCGGATTATCGTCCAGGTTGCTGTTGGGTGACGCAATGGATCGTTCCCATGCCCCAGACCAACGGTTCGCAGTTGATGCCCACCACTCTTCGATCCGGAAAGACCCGCCCTAAAGTCTCCAAAGCGCGAGCATCGTTGGCATGTCCAAACACAGGGGCGAGCACAACGTTGTTGGCGATGTAGAAATTTGCGTATGACGCCGGCAACCGATCGAGGTTGCGCTTGTCAGTGCTGTTGCCGCCAACCACGCCGGGCATCGGCAGCGTAACTATTTCAAAAGAACGGCCGCGTGCGTCAGTCATCTTTTCCAGACGCTTGAGATTGTCTTGTAGCAATTCGAAATTTGCATCCTGTGGATCATCTTCGACCGCGCAGATGATGACATCCTCGGCCACGAAGCGGGCAATGTCATCAATGTGCCCATCAGTGTCGTCGCCAACAATTCCTTCGCCTAACCATAAAACCTTTTCGACGCCCAGGTGATCTTTCAGATATTGCTCAATTTCAGTTCGGCTGAGATGAGGATTGCGATTCGGATTCAGCAAACATTGTTCGGTCGTCAAAACGCAGCCGGCGCCGTTTACTTCAATTGAGCCGCCCTCCATCACGATGCCGGGTTCGAAGCGCAGCGCTTTCAATAAGTTTTCAAGACGACGAGGGATAGAATCGTCGCGCTTCAACTCTTCATACTTGTTGCCCCAGGCGTTGAAGATCCAATCGTTGAACGCGAGTGTGGCAGCGGCGCTAACGAGAAAGTTTGGACCATAGTCTCGTATCCAGGAATCGACGGTAGGAATGCGCTGAAAGCGAATGTTCTCGGCGCCGGCAAACGTGCAACGCGCGCGCACAGACTGTTCAGTCTCTTCGTCATCGACCAGTAGCTTTACCGTTTCATTGGGAGCGAGCCCCGCCATCATCTGCAGGAAAATATCTTCTACTTGCGGCACGCGGTCCGGCCACGTCTCGGGATCTTTCGGCCACGACAGCCAGGTCGCGGCATGCGCGCGCCACTCCGCCGGCATATAAAAGCCGAGTTGCGCGGGCGTGTTGTTTGCAGGTGCAGCCGGCGATTGAGTCATGATTTAAGCGGCTGCGGGCGAAAGTAGCGATAGAGACCAAACAAACTTATGACGACCCAGATAACTTCCATGATGAAGGCCGAGAGATTGAAATTAAAGACGAGTGAAATGATTATCAGGCTCGCGCCCAGCGCATTCAACACCGAGTAGCTGAGCGAGTTGCTGCTGATGCGATTAAGCTGGAGCAACAAATAATCGA
>JBDTTW010000332.1:0-2999 GCA_039930405.1 bacterium | reverse complement strand
CGACGTGCGCCGAACATAGCGCCGGTACTTAGTGTGGCGGACCAGGCGATCGACGCGAACCGTGACCGTCTTGGTCATCTTGTCGGAAACTACGGCGCCAACTTTTTGCGAGCGATGTGGGCGCTTAACGCTTGCGGCCTTGCCTGCGGTTGCCGCCTCGCTGCTTTGCTGTTCGTTCTCTTCTGCCATTCTTTTTACTCAATCTCGCCGCGCGGTGCGGGGCATTAATAGTTTCTCCGCAACCTGCGGCCTTTTGTTACTTAGTCGCGGCCGTCTGCCGCTGTCGCGAAACCGTCTGCAAGCGGGCCAGCGATTTCTTTTCGTCGCGGATTCGTTTGACCGCGTCTACCTCACCAAGTGCCAGCTTAAACTTCAGGCGAAACAGCGACTCTTTTAAGCGCGCGGTCTCGGCCTGCAACTCCTCAGCGGAGAGATCCAGCATCTTGTCTAACTCTTCGCGGCGTTTCATATAGCGCCTCCCTCCTGGTCGGCACGCGTCACAAACTTCGTCTTGATCGGAAGCTTTTGTGCCGCCAGGCGCATCGCATCGCGCGCCGTCTTTTCATCTACGCCCTCGATCTCGTAAAGAATCCTGCCGGGTTTAACTACCGCCACCCAATACTCAGGCGCGCCCTTGCCTTTGCCCATGCGTGTTTCTGCCGGCTTCTTGGTCACCGGCTTGTCCGGAAACATGCGAATCCAGATCTTGCCGCCGCGCTTGATGTGCCGAGTCATCGCAATACGTGCGGCTTCAATTTGGCGATCCGTAATCCATGCCGGCTCCAAACACTTGAGCCCAAACTCACCAAAGCTGATCTCGCTGCCACGAGTCGCGGTGCCAGACATGCGTCCGCGCATCTGCTTTCGGTGCTTCACTTTTTTCGGCATCAACATAGCGTTTTACTCATTTCCGATTGCCAATTTCCGATTGCCAATTCAAGGATTTCACTCGGCCTGTCTTTCCAATCGGCAATTGGCAATCGCCAATCGGAAATCTACTGACTGCCTTCCCCGCGCGGCCGTCTGCCATCCGAGCCGCCGCCGCCTTCACGCTCGCGCCGAGTGCGTGGCCTACGCTCTCGTTCGCCCATCCGAGTTTCGTTAATCGGATCCGATCCGGTGCCGCGGGCCATCGCTGCTTTCGCGTCGAGAATTTCGCCGCGATAGATCCAGACCTTCACACCGATTTGACCAAAGGTTGTTTTCGCTTCCGCCAAACCATAATCGATGTCAGCGCGAAGCGTGTGCAAAGGAAGCTGTCCCTGCAGGTGCCACTCACTGCGCGCGATTTCGGCGCCGTTCAGCCGGCCGCTAACCTTCACCTTAATTCCCTGCGCGCCAAACCGCAGCGACTCTTCAACGGCTTTGCGCATAGCGCGTCGAAACGCAATGCGTTTCTCGAGCTGCGCGGCAATCTTTTCCGCCTGGAGCTGCGCGTTCAATTCCGGCTTGTGAATCTCCTGGATCGAAACCAGAACTTCACGGCCGGTCTTGGCGGACAAGTCGGACTTCAGCTTGTCAATCTCGGCGCCCTTGCGGCCGATGATGATTCCGGGTCGAGATGTATAGATAACAATCTTCAGCCGGTTGGCGGCGCGCTCGACGTCAACGTGCGAAACGCCGGCGCCGGCGAAGCGCTGTTTCAGATCGCGCTTGAGCTTGAGATCTTCCAACAAGAACTCGCCGTACTGTTTCTTCGCGAACCAGTGGGAGTGCCAGTCCTTGTTATAGCCAAGGCGAAATCCGTATGGATGAACTTTCTGACCCACAATCTTCTCCAGTCTGGTTTGAGATCTGAGATATTAAACCTGAGATCTCTTATTGCATCTGAGAACTGAAATTTCAGATCTCAAAGCCATTTTACTCGTCCGCCTTTGCCTTCTTCTTTGAAGCTCGCTTAGCGGCCTTCTTCTCGCCTTCAGCCTTAGCGGCTGCATCTGATTTGTCGGAAGCTTCCGATCTCGGCGCCACGCGCTTGGCTCTTGGCGCTGCGGCCGCGCCGCCTCGCTTGCGGGTTTTGCTTTCCGCCAGTTTGGCCGGCTTCGCAGCGGCTATTGCGCCACGCTTACCTTTTGCGTCCGCTTCGGGCTTCGCGTCGTTCGAAAGCAGGATCGTCACATGACAAAAATGTCGCTGTTCGCGATAGGCTCGACCTTGCGGCGCTGGTCGTACGCGACGTCTGTTCTTGGTCGGTCCGCGATCGACGAACGCTGTCTTCACCCACAAATCATCCGGATCGATGGCGACGTTAGCTTTTTCCGCCGCTTCGTTGGCGTTCGCAATGGCCGAGCGCATGCACTTCTCAATTAAGAGCGAAGCACGCTTGCTCGAATAGCGCAGGATCGCCAGCGCCTGATTAACATCTTTGCCGCGAATCATATCCACAACGAGCCGTGCCTTCTGCGCCGACCCTCGTAAATACTTTGCACTTGCTATCGCTTCCATCTTCAACCTCGTAAATCGTAAATCGTTAATCGTAAATAGTAAGAACTATGAAATTACCTGTGCTTGTAAACCGCAAATTCATTTATGATTTACGATTCACGATTTACTTATTTTGGTGCCGCAGGCGCCGCAGCAGGCGCCGCAGCAGGCGCCACCTTCGTCGCCTTTTCTACCTTCGTGCCCGAATGTCCCTTAAACGTCCGTGTCGGCGCAAACTCACCCAGCTTATGGCCCACCATGTTTTCCGTGACATAGATCGGCAGGTGTCGCCTGCCGTTGTGCACGCCAAACGTCAGGCCAACCATGTCCGGGGTGATCGTCGAGCGCCGGGACCAGGTTTTGATCACTGGGGGACGATTGCCGCCTGCGCGCACCTTCTCAACAGCTTTCAAAACGCTGTCGTCAATGTACGGACCTTTTTTAACTGAACGTGCCATATTCGTCTCGCTTTGCTCGACTCATCAGTTTCGAGTCTCGAGTTTCGAGTTGCGGGTTTCTTCGTCTTTAACTCGAAACCCGAAACTTTATTTCGTTCTTCGGTCCTTCAAAATCAT
>JBDTTW010000331.1:0-7783 GCA_039930405.1 bacterium | reverse complement strand
ATCAGTTTGTTGTTCTTCATCCGGCCAATCATGTCCATATTGATCATCGCGACCGTGTTTTCGAGCGAACGCAGGGGATGGTTCACGTAATAGCTTGAACCTAGCAGACCTTCTTCTTCACCACTGAAGGCAATGAACACAATCGTTCGTCGCGGTCGGAGTGAAGAGGAAGAGGCAAAAATGCGCGCGAGTTCGAGCAAACCTGCAGTGCCGGAAGCGTTGTCGTCAGCGCCGTGATGAATATCGCCTTCGCGCGGCGCGAGACTTCCTTCGCCGCCGCGGCCGAGATGGTCATAATGCGCGCCGATAACGATGAATTCATTTTTCAAAACCGGATCGAAGCCGTTAACAATGCCTACGACGTTGGCGGCCTCAACTTCGCGGTGGATGATGTCGGTTTGCAGAGTAAGGGCGACAGATTCAATGTGCAGTGAAATCTGCACCGGCGCAGTTGGTTCACCAGTGCTTGCGATGTTTGCTGTAGTCGCGTTGATCTTAAGGAGTTGTTTTTCAAGAGCTGAAATTGAAATGGGTACACGGCCGGCGAGGAACAGGCGCTCTGCCGCCTGTCGCGAGATGACAGCTACCGGCAGCCCCGCTTGACCGGCAGTATTGTCGTAACTAAGTCGTGACAGCCGATCGTCCTTGAAGTTTGCTTCACGGGTGACAATAAGCAAGGCGCTGGCTCCAGCATTACGCGCCGCAATCGCTTTCCAGCGCGCGTCTTCATAACGCGCAAACTGACCATGAGGATTATCGCCGTCGGGAGTGCCCGAGAAAGCGATCGCAATACCACCGGTAACCTTTGCGCCGGCGTAATCGTCGTATTTCAATTCAGACGCTGTGATCCCAAAGCCAACCACGGTCACGGAAGCACCTTTGATCAGAGCCACCGAAGAAAAACCGAGCGGCATCCAATCTTCGCCAATTCGGAAATCCATGGGCTCTGTAATATTCGCCGCGCGCCCTGGTGGCGAGGTTGGATTTTGCGGCACCAGGCGCATCGCATTGTTCTTTCCCAAGTCCACACCGGCGACGTAAGGGAACTTTTGCAAATAGCGATTAGGCGAGTCGGCTTCGAGAATCGACATGCCCTGCGTGTCGTAACCGATGCTGCGCTGCAGACCGTAACGTGAGAATTCTTTGGCGATGTATTCGGCGGCGAGGTTCGCGCCTTCGCTGCCGGTGCGTCGTCCTTCCAATTTGTCGGAAGCCAGATAGTTGATGTGCGTGCGCAAGCGCTCGACGCTGGGTGTCGTCTGGGATTGCTGGGCAAATACAGCACTCAGTGCTAAGGCAACGACGAGCGAGATATTGAGAGACTTTCGGAACATGACTTACCTCTTAATTCTATTGCGGCTTTCCACAAAAGATCGAAAATTCGTGGGTGCGTCCAAAATCGTGTAACGCTGAAAGCGTTGGCTAATGTCAGCCCAGTCCGGGGTCCCTACGCGGGCAGCCCGCGTGGGGTGGGAGCGTTTGCTTTGAAACCCTGGGTTCAAAAATGCCCAAGGCGATTGTTTGCAACCCTGAAGGGGTTGCAGTTGTGTAGTTAACCAACGCCCGCGCAACTCCCTTCAGAGTTGCGCCTTCGAGAAATGAGATGCGTTTTCCCAGGGTTGCCAAGGCGCAACCCTGGGCTGGAATTAGCGAACGCTTTCAGCGTTATTCGTTTTCAAATGATCTTCTCAAGAGCTTTACTCAACCCAAGCGGCGATGAAGATGTTGGTGTCGCCGCGGGTTTTGGCATTGCGGTTTGAAGCAAACACGAGCTTTTTACCATCAGGCGAAAACATCGGGAACCCATCGAACGTGTCGTTGAAAGTAATGCGTTCTAATCCGCTGCCGTCAACATTGATTTTGTAGAGATCAAAATTCCGCCCCTTGGGATCGTCCATGTTCGAAGCAAATATGATCCGCTTGCCGTCGGGGAAGAAATAAGGCGCGAAGTTCGCCTTTCCGTTGTGCGTAACCTGTCGCTTGTTCGACCCGTCCGCATTCATCACCCAGATTTCCAATGTCGTCGGCCGAATCAAATTCTGTTTCAGCAGCCCACTGTAATCGGACTTTTCTTTTTCGGTTTGCGGATGATAAGCGCGATAGGCAATCTGCTTGCCGTCGTAGGACCAGAACGGACCACCATCATAGCCAAGCTCAGTAGTCAGGCGCCGCACGTGCTTGCCGTTGGCGTCCATCGTGTAAATATCAAGATCACCGTCTCGCATCGATGTGAAAACCAGCTTGCCCTGTTTTGAAATCGTAGTCTCGGCATCGTAACCCGGGGTGTTGGTTAATTGTTTCAAGTCCGAACCGTCAGGCCGCGCGGTGAAAATATCAAACGAAGGATAGACGGCCCAGACGTAGCCTTTCGAAAAGTCGGGCCGCGGCGGACATGCCTTCGCGCCGAGGTGCGTCGACGAGTAAAGAAGTTCCTTCCCGTTTGGATAGAAGTAGGAGCACGTCGTGCGGCCATTGCCGGTGGAAACCAGCCGGATGTTCGAGCCGTCGAGATTCATCGTGTAAATCTGATCGCACTCGCGGCCATCGCGCGTCGATTGGAAGATCAATTGTTTGCCGTCGGCTGAAAAATAAGCCTCCGCATTCTCGCCGCCGAAGGTTAATTGTTTTATGTTCGCCAGATGTTTCTCGGCAGGGAGTTGCAGCGAATCCTGGGCTGGCTTCGAATCGGAAATTGCTGAGCCTGAACCAACGCAGAAGAAAAGTGCGACGACTAATAAACTAAGAATTGTTTTCATGGGTTTGCAGTTGGAAGATGTCATGGGCCAAGTCAGCTTCGGCTTGGCCGGGCTTTTGGGCGAGTTGTTTTGCTGATCAGCAAAACGCCTAACCAATGGTTAGCGCTTCCGACACCAGCTTTGCCTGCTCGGCCTGATGAATGTGATACGAGCCGGTTGCCGGACTCGCCGACGCGGCACGGCCAACATAGATCGGCCGCTCGCAAACCGGAACAAGTTTCTCCAGGCGCGGCTCGACAAAGGTCCAGCCGCCCATGTTCTTCGGCTCTTCCTGCGCCCAGACCAGTTGTTTCGCTTGCGGGTAACGCGCTAACACTTCACGCAGGCCCACGAGCGGGAACGGATAAAACTGTTCCACGCGAACGATCGCCACGCCGGCGGCTTCGGTTTTCTTGCGCGCCTCCATCAGGTCGTAATAGACCTTGCCGCTGCACAACACCACGCGTTTGACCGAGCCGCCGTCAGTTATTTCTTTATCGTCAATCACCGGGCGAAAGCCGCCGCTGGTCAAGTCTGCGATTGCCGACGCGGCCGCCGGCAAACGCAGCAGGCTCTTCGGCGTGATAACGATCAGCGGCTGCTCCATTCCCGGCGTCACCTGTCGTCGCAGCACATGAAAATATTGGGCGGGCGTGGTCGGATAAACAACCTGCAAATTATTCTCGGCGCAGAGTTGAAGATAACGTTCAAGCCGCGCGCTGGAATGCTCGGGCCCCTGCCCTTCATAACCGTGCGGCAACAGCATCGTTAACCGCGAGGTCTGTTTCCATTTGTCCTCCGAAGCCGCGATGTACTGATCAATGATCGTTTGCGCGCCGTTGCCAAAGTCACCAAACTGCGCTTCCCACAGCACCAGCGCTTCGCGCGAAATCACCGAATAGCCGTACTCAAAACCGAGCACGCCTTCTTCCGAAAGTGAACTATCAAAAACTTCAAAGCGCGCCTCGGGTGCCGACTCCGAACGCAATTCCTCGAGCGGCGCCCACGAGTTACCGGTCTGCGTGTCGTATAAAACAGCGTGGCGTTGACTGAATGTGCCGCGTCCGGAATCCTGCCCACTCAGGCGCACGCGCGTGCCATCAATAACAAGCGAACCAAACGCAACGGCTTCGGCGAACGCCCAATCAATCGGCAATTCACCCGAGCCCATTTTGGCGCGCCGGGCGAGTTGGCCCACCATTTTTGGATTAACATGAAAGTCCTGCGGCACGAGGGCGATCTTCTCGCCGATGGTTTTGATCACCTCCGCACTCACTGCGGTTTCGACAACCTTTGAACCATCGCGATCCTCAGTAACGATGACGGTCGCGGTTTTATCCTGCTTCGCAACAACCTGCTTGGCGCGCGCCAGTGCTTCTTCGTAGCGGCCGATGCGCTCCGCTATCAGTGCGTCCAATTCAACTTCACTGATGACGCCTTCCTTAATCAAGCGACGCGAATAGACTGCGCGCACGCCGGGGTGGGCCTTCACGCGCTGGTACATCAGCGGTTGGGTGTAGCTTGGCTCGTCAGTTTCGTTATGGCCTAACTTGCGGAAACCGACCACGTCGAGCACGACGTCCTTGTTAAACTCCTGACGATAATCGAGCGCGATGCGCAAGGCGCGGTAGACAGCTTCCGGATCGTCACTGTTAATGTGAAAGATTGGCAACTGCGTCATGCGCGCGACGTCCGTTGAATAGATGGTGGAGCGGCCGGCTTCAGGGGAAGTCGTGAAACCAATCTGATTATTGATGATGATGTGAATCGTGCCGCCGGTGCGATAGCCCTTGAGACTGGCGAGGTTCAGCGTTTCCATCACCACACCCTGCCCGGCAAACGCCGCGTCACCATGAAGCAGCACGGGCAGCGCGCGATCGATCGCTTCTTCGCGCGGCGTTCCCAATCGCCCACGCAACTCGTCCTGTTTGGCACGCACCATTCCTTCAACGACCGGATCGACTGCCTCGAGGTGGCTGGGGTTAGGAGACAGGGTCAACTTAACTTTCTTGCCGTCCGGCATCTCGCGTTCACCGGTTGCGCCCTGGTGATATTTCACGTCGCCTTCGTCCGCGGGAAATGACGGGTGCACCGAGCCTTCAAATGAAGCGAAGATGCGTTCACAGAAATTTCCGATCACATTTGCCAGCACATTGAGACGGCCGCGATGGGCCATGCCCAAGGTGATGTCGGCAACGCCGCGCGCAGCCGCGCCATTGATCAACTGGTCAAGCAGCGGAATGATCGTTTCGCTACCCTCAAGCGAAAAGCGTTTCTGACCCAAATATTTTGTGTGCAGAAACCGTTCGAACTGTTCGGCTGAAATCAGTTTCCAAAGCAACTGCTTTTTGATTTCGACCGGGATTGGTTCCGGCTGCACCAGTTCGCGACGGATTTGTTCGCGCAGCCAAACTTTTTCTTCCTTGCTTTGAATGTGGCGATATTCAATGCCGACTTTGCCGCAATAGGCGCGTTGCAGAATGCCGAGGATTTCGCGCAGCGTGGCGCTTTCGGTTCCTGCCAATCCGCCGGTGATGAACTCGCGATCGAGGTCCCAAATCGTCAAGCCATAGGTTTGAATGTCGAGTTCCGGGTGATAAAGCACCGGCATCGCATGCAGCGGATCAATGTCGGCGAGCAGGTGGCCGCGCACTCGGTAGGAATTAATCAGTTGAATCACACCAGCTTCTTTGATCGCCTGTTCGCGTGTCTGATCTCCGGGCAGCAACCGCGGATTGCGGTCGACGCTCCAACGGAAAGGAACGTGCGCTATGCCAAGCGCCACAAAAATGTCGTCGTAGAATCTATCCTGGCCCAGAATCAGCTCGTGAACGCGCGCGAGAAATGCGCCGGACTCCGCGCCCTGGACGATGCGATGATCGTAGGTGCTGCTGATGGTGATCGCTTTGGAAATACCCAGTTGCGAAAGAGCTTCGGGCGCCATCGCCTGGTACTCAGCCGGATATTCAATCGCGCCAGTGGCGATGATTAGCGATTGGCCGACCATCAAACGCGGCGTTGAGGCAACTGTGCCGATGGTTCCCGGGTTGGTAAGCGAGATCGTTGTTCCCTGAAAGTCCGCTAGCTGAAGTTTGCCTTCGCGCGCGCGCTTGATGACGTCATCATACGCCTGGGTAAACTGAGGAAAGCTCAGTTTGCCCGCGTCCTTGATGTTCGGAACAAGCAACGTGCGCGTTCCGTCCTTTTTAGTTAAATCGATGGCGACGCCAAGATTGATTTGCGCGCGATGGATGCGTGCCGGTGCGCCGTCAACAGTTTCAAAACCATCGTTGAGTTGCGAAAACTGATCGAGCGCGCGCAGCAAGGCCCAGGCGATCAAATGCGTGTAGGAAACTTTGCCGCGATCGTTTTCCTGAAGGTACTGATTAATCATGCGGCGATTTTCGTCGAGAAGTTTTACCGGGATACGACGTTGTGAAGTTGCCGTCGGCACTGCCAGACTCGCATCCATGTTCTCAACAATCTTCAGCGCCGCGCCGCGAATCGGAATCGCTTCGACTTGTTCGGTTGTAATTGCAACGGCGGGTTTGGTTGCTGGTGCTGCTGCTTTCGCCGGTGCGGTCGCTTCTGCAGTTTTCGCTGGAGCTTTCGCGGCTGTAGTGTCGCCGGCGCCGTTGTCTGTCGAGCGTGCTTCGCCGGCTGTGTTGACTACGGTCGCCCCATCGTTGCCGGCGCCATCACCCAATAACTCGGTAAAGTAGGCCCGCCAGGACTCGTCAACCAGTTCCGGGTTGCTGCGGAAACGGCCGAGCAAACCCTCGACATAAGTAGCGTTAGCGCCGAAATTTTCGGCAATAATTTCTGATAAATCCGTACTGGTCTGAGCCAATTCTTTCACCTCTGCAAAAGGACAAAACTACGACAGGGTTGACCTGCTGGCGGTGTGTGCTTTTGCTAATAGACTAACATCTTCGCGAACGGTTTGCATCTGGCGTTTGCGCTAGGTTGGCATAACCGGAGACCCGCAAAACACTTCGAATCAGCGGCCGCGAGTGTTATCTTAAGGGTCCGTTCGCCCAACCTTTGCGCAGCGAAAGCAGGCCCATTCTGGCTGAAGAAAACTCCGAACCACGACCACGTCTCCGCACCGCACTGGTTTTCATCATGCTGTTCGCCGTGCTGGGTGCGGTGGTGCTGTTTGCATACTTCTCAACTTTTGAAAGACCAATGACGACGATCATTTTGGTTCGCCATGCGGAGAAAAATATTGAACCGTCAAATCCTGATCCGGATTTGAGTCCCGCCGGACAAGCACGGGCGCAGGAGTTGGTGCGGATGTTTGGCGACGCTGGCATCAAGGCAATCTACGCCACGCAATACAAACGCACGCAGCAAACCGTGAAACCATTAGCTGAGAAGCTTGGCGTATCCGCCACGACGGTCGATGCCAAAAACACGGCTGAGCTTGTGAAACAGATTCGCGCACAGCACAACGGCGACGTCGTATTCATTGCCGGACATAACAATACGGTGCCGGAAATTATTGCCGCGCTCGGTGGCCCACAACTTCCGACCATTCCGGAAACAGAATTCGACAACCTCTACGTCGTTACGATTTACCGGGTTGGTAAGGCGAAGGTGCTGAAGATGAAGTATGGAAGTCCGATGCCGGCGAGCGGGCAGGGAATGACGCAGTAAAGCAGCCGGCAGCGGCAGACGGCAGCAAGCCGCGAGCGTATCAAATCGACGGAAAACTCCTTATGTCAAAGAAAATTAAGACCGACCGCAAACCAAAAGATCCCATAGCAACCGCATCGAGCGCTATTGATCGCCGTTCGTTTGTGAAACTCGTTCCGGCCCTCGGCGCCGCTGCAGTAATCGCGCCGCACTTGCAGTTTAGTTCGTTGGCGCAAACGCCATCGCCGGCGGCCAGTCCGCTGCCTTCGCCGTCACCTTCACCGACACCGTTGCGCGTGACCAAAGAGATGCTGCAGCAGACGGAAAAGCTGATCGGCATTGAGCTCACCGACGCCCAGGAAGCGATGGCGCTCCAAAACGCCAGCGCCAACCTTGATCGTTACGAAGCG
>JBDTTW010000330.1:0-2720 GCA_039930405.1 bacterium | reverse complement strand
TACTTGCTTTGCCATTTCTCTCTTCTCTCCTGCTAAAGGGTTTAATCTCGTTTACGAAAAAAAGCGGCGCAGTCGTTTGTGACTACTTGCCGCCTTTTTTGGTGCTGGATGCTGCGCCGGCACGCGCGATGATTCCGAGGATCTCATCTTCGCGCATGATCATCAGCTCTTCACCGTCGATTTTGATTTCGGAGCCGCTGTATTTACCGAACAAAACGCGGTCGCCTTTTTTCACATCAAGCGCCTGTCGCGTGCCGTCTTCCTTATACTTGCCTTCGCCGACCGCAACGACTTCGCCTTCCTGGGGTTTTTCTTTCGCGGTGTCGGGAATGATAATGCCTCCCCGAACCTGTTCGCCCTCGTCGATTCGCCGCACGATTACGCGGTCATGGAGAGGGGTAATGTTAGTCGCCATTTCTTCGAATTCTCCTTTCAGTTTCCGTAGCTAAAATTACTTATGATTGAATTTAGGAGTACCGTAGCCCAGCTGTGCTAGCACTCTGTGTGGATGACTGCTAAGAATAATTCGCGACTGGTTTATTGTCAAATGTGGACGGGGTTGATTGGCGCAAACTGTAAGGATAAGGAGGCGATTTGTCGGGCCGCGGCTGCAGCGACGAGAGGCTAACGAGCGCCGCCGCGCGCCGCGCGAACGAGTGGTTTTTCAGCCCGCTGATAAGCGGCTACGCGCTTGGACAGAGTGTTGCGGTGGATTCCCAGCGAGCGCGCCGTCTTTGAAAGGTGACCTTGATTTCTGAGGAAGGCTTTTTTTATGTAAAGCTTTTCAAACTCGGCTGATGCCTCCGATAACAGAATGCCGCCGTCCAACATCTCATCGATAAGCTTTTCCAGTCGCGCGTGCATGGTTTTTCAGGAGAGACCCAATGAAACTGAAACAGGATTGATCTTAGAGTTCCTCGCCGGTCAAAAGTCGGTAAGCCTCGAGGTAACGTTCGGTTGTTGACGCGGCAACTTCGCTCGGTAATTGAGGAGCGGGAGGTTTCTTGTCCCAGTCCACTGTTTCCAGATAGTCGCGCACGAACTGTTTGTCGAATGATGGTTGCGATCGTCCGGGTATGTAGGTTTCAGCCGGCCAGAAGCGGGAAGAATCAGGCGTCAACGCTTCGTCAACCAGAATGACCTGCCCCTCCTGGTCGCGTCCGAATTCGAACTTCGTATCGGCGATAATAATCCCTCGCTGGCGTGCATACTCACGTGCCTCGTTATAAAGGCGTATTGAAGTTTCGCGTAGATAATTCGTTGTTTCCGCACCCAGCAAATCGCGCACTTGTGCTTCGGTTATGTTTTCATCGTGCCCTTCTTCGGCCTTTGTTGACGGCGTAAAGAGAGGCTCTTGAAGTTCCGCAGACTCCTGGAGGTTTTCGGGAAGCTTGTGGCCGCAGACTGCGCCGGTACGCAGATAATCTTTCCAGCCTGAACCCACCAAATAACCGCGAACGACACATTCGACTGGAAACACTTCAGCTTTCATTACCAGCATCGACCTCTTTTCAAAACCAGCCGCGCGTTGCACGGCGGCAGGCAGACTGGCGAAATCGGTGGTGACAAAATGGTTAGGAACGATGTCGCGCAGCCGCTCGAACCAGAAACGCGATAACGAAGTTAGGACTTCTCCCTTCCGTTCAATCGGAGTCGGCAGTATGCAATCGAATGCCGAAATTCGATCAGTTGCGACTATCAACAGATGATCTGCGTCGACTGTATAGACGTCACGGACCTTGCCTTTCTTAAGAAGCTCGAATTCAGGAAGCGAAGTGTGGGAGAGAGCAGCAGCCGTCATAAATTTTACAAACTGATTAAGCGATCCTGGTTTATGTGGAAGCCGGATTTTGCTCGTAGGCAAAAGCGTTGTCAAGAAACGATCGGTTTTTATTTTTGACTCTATCGCAAGGCGACAGTGTATGTATCAATCGGCAGCGTCGACTTCTGAATGCGGCGCGCGACCGGCGAACTGTCGTTGCCGGGGAAGACTTTCAGAAGTTCAAGCGGGCGCAGAGCTTTGGTAATAGTCGATCCAACATTCGGATCGTCGAGTCACCGGGCTATCCAAACCACAGTACGGAAATATCTTCGCTTTTTCCTGAACCGGAGCCGTACGTGGCTACGGCCCTAGGCTCTTTCAAAGGCAGCAGCGCGGCCGTAATGCGAGTGCGAGACGGCGGGTTTTTCCAAGGTTTTTGCCTCTTGCCGGTGAGTCTGCGAAACTTATCGCTTGAGTTTGGCAGGCTTGTGCTGGTACTATCCCCCTGTCCGAGAGGCGTCATACCCGATGCCTACCCTCTGAAACCCCCTGCTTGTCAGTTCCCATGAGTCATTCTGATGACAACTACAGCTACTGACAGACAGAAAAATCCCAGAGAAAATAGTCATCCGATCGAACCAGGCGAGCGCAAGGTTTCACTGCTTGTCGTCGAAGACGATGAGAATATTTCCAGTGCTATCAGCGAGTATTTTTCGCGCGCGGGGTACAATGTGAAAACAGTCGAAGACGGCTTGATGGGAGTCAAGACTGCGATGGATGAAAGTCCGGACGCTGTCGTTTTAGACATCATGCTGCCCAAACTTGATGGTTTAGCGGTTTGTCGGGAACTCAGGGAAAAAGCGAATCACGTGCCTATCCTCATGCTCACGGCAAAAGACGACGTGGTTGACAAGGTGCTTGGCCTCGAGATGGGCGCAGACGATTACATCACCAAGCC
>JBDTTW010000329.1:0-3963 GCA_039930405.1 bacterium | reverse complement strand
CCGAGTAAACGATCAGCGACCGCTTCACGATGCACCCGCCGCTCTCACTGCACAAACGAAAGCTGCACGAGAAACAGTTCTCAAGAACGTATCGACACGCAATGCTCAATTCTTTGAGGCTTAAGCTCATCTCGCTTCCGTCTGTAGCCTTGTATCTACGCGAGTAGTCGCTGCACTATCCGCTACACGGTCTTCTTCTTTTATACGTGCGCCTTCGTTATGCGTTTGCTAATATGGCAACTTCGATTACATCTTTCTTCAGCGGGTAACGAATCCTAATTAGGAGTCAACACAATGAAGGATAAATTGGATCAAGCAAAAGCAAAGCTGAGCAGACGTGATCTTATCAAACTGGGACTCCTCTCTGGCGGTGCGGCGATGCTGACCCTCAATAGCAAAAGCACGCTCGCGCAGTTTAGCGGCGGCGGCAGCTTCGGCGGTGGCTCAACGTCGAGTCCGGCGACTACTCCCTTTGTAGATGCGCTGCCCATCCCGCCCGTGGCGCAGCCTGTGACGATGCCCACAGACGTGAATACGGCAGCGTTCCAACGCTACAACGAGTTCCCTGCACAAAAATTTTATGAGATCAGCCAGGAGGAGCGACTATACAGTTTCCACCGCGACTTGCCGCCGAGTCCGGTCTGGGGCTTTAACGGTATCTATCCAGGACCCACTTTCAATGCACGGTACGGCGAGCCGATTGTCGTGCGCTTTCGCAATAACCTGCCTGCCAACCATGTCGGCTTCGGCATTCCGAGCGTTATCACGCACCTGCACAACGCGCACACTGCATCCGAAAGCGATGGGTTCCCCGCAGACTTTTACGAGGTCGGCGCTTTCAAGGATCATCATTACCCGAACGTCCTCGCCGGCTACGACGCATATCCGCTGAAGGGCGACGTGCGCGAGGCACTGAGTACGTTGTGGTATCACGACCATCGCATGGAGTTCACCGCGCCGAACGTTTACAAAGGGTTGGCGGGCTTTTACCTGCTCTTTGACGAGCGCGATTCCGGCAATGAGAACGACCCCAACCTGAACGCTTTCCATCTGCCGAGCGGCGAGTTCGACGTGCCTATGATCTTCGCCGACAAGCGATTTGACGCGAGCGGTCAGTTGTTTTTCGACCAGTTCGATCTGAACGGCTTCGTCGGCGACAAGTTCACCGTCAACGGCAAGATTCAACCCTATTTCAAAGTGGCGCGGCGTAAATACAGACTGCGATTATTGAGTGCCGGCCCTTCGCGCTTCTACGAGTTCTTCTTAAGCAACGGACAGCCGTTCGTGCAAATCTCGAACGACGGCAACCTGCTGCCGAAGCCGCTCACCCGCACTAGCATCCGTCTGGGCGTCGCTGAACGCGCCGACGTGATCGTGGACTTTTCTCAAATTCCGCTCGGCACGCAAGTGTTCCTTCAAAACCGACTCAAGCAGACGAGCGGGCGCGGACCTGCCACACGCGACGCCATCCAGAGTCCGGGCACATCCGTGCTGCGCTTCGACGTTGAACGTGACGCTGCCGACCCCAGCGAGGTGCCCGCGACGCTGCGCGCTCTGCCACCTTATAACCTGAACGAGGCAGTTGCGACGCGGACGTTCAACTTCCAGAACCAGAACGGCGCGTGGACGATAAACAACAAATTTTTCGACGCCAACGTTGCCCGTTTCACGGTGAAGAAGGGGACGGCTGAGGTCTGGACATTGAAAAACAGTTTCGGAGACTGGAGCCACCCGATTCACATCCATTTCGAGGAGTTTCAAATCATCTCTCGCAACGGCGTTGCGCCGCCCGCCGATGAGGTGTCGAGAAAAGATGTCGTGCGGCTCTCACCGAATGAAGAGGTAAAAATCTTTATCCGCTTCAGAGATTTCACCGGCAGATACATCATGCACTGCCATAACACGATCCACGAAGATCACGCGATGATGCTGCGTTTCGACATTGTGCCTTGATCGAGTGCGCGTGCTTGAAGCTGAGAGGGGCAGGACGTGAAGGATGGTCAACAAAAGAGAGAACGGTGAGAAATGAGAAGAAGAGAACTTTTGATGAATCGCAACTTAACCTCGCTGGTGTTGGGCTTGACGGCGCAGGCGGACTCGAAGCACACGGTGACACCGCCCGCCGGACCGCGAGTGAACTACTTCCCGAACGTCCTCCTCCGCACCCATGAAAACCGCACGGTGCGCTTTTATGACGACTTAATCAGGGGCAAGCTCGTGGTCATTAATATGATGTACGCGCAATGCACCGGCATCTGTCCCGGCATGACGGCGAACCTCGTGCGCGTGCAAAAACTATTGGGCGACCGCGTCGGGCGCGACATCTTCATGTACTCGCTGACGCTCGAACCGGCAAAGGATACGCCGCAAGTCCTGAAGCGCTACGCCGAAATGTACAACGTCAAACCCGGCTGGATGTTCCTCACCGGCAACCCCGGCGACATGGAGCAACTGCGCCGCAAACTCGGCTTCGTCAACCCCAACCCCATCCTGGATAAAGACAGATCGCAACACATCGGGCTGGTGCGCTACGGCAACGAGGCGCTTGACCGCTGGGCCGCCTGTCCCGCCCTTTCTAACCCGGAGCAGATCGCCAAGTCTATTCTCTGGATGGAAGGAGCAAAGAAAAAGGAAAGCTGAATGGTGCGGGAGCAATCTAACCACTGGAACCGAACGAGCCAATGTAAATTGTCTCCTTGTCTAACCTTCAACCTGTCGTATTCTTGATTTGCCGACGCTATGGTAGCAAGTCCAGCGGCAGGGGCTCCGGCTGCCCCGGCCCCGGATAACATGCCGAGTTTTGGAGAAATGCTTGAGAGAGCGCCACCGAGATCGGATTGCAATGTAGAAGACATTGATCGCATAAACGAGTCCAACCGCTTGAACTCGCCCTCTAGACCCTTGGCTTTTTGTTGAGTAGATGTAAGCGACTTGTCGGACTGAGAAGTATCAATGCTGAGCTTTGCTGCGAGATCAAATAAATCAAATGCCATTTTGGTTTACGTCCGTTACCTATTCAGTTCACCGCTTCGCTTGCTTCAGATTCATTCTTTGCCGCCAGGCGTTTCAATTCCACTTCGATCATCTTGTTCAACTCTGCCGGTGGAATAGTCGCCCTGGACTCGCGCCACTTTTGCGAGCTTCGTTTGCGTAGTTCAACCCGCAAACTGAGTTTTCGTTTGAGCTTTATCACCGTTGAGCTTCCGTAGTTCACACAGACCTGGGAGAGTCCCCAAAAGGAGCATGGATATGAGAAAAATGTTACTGGGATTGCTGGTGCTTGGTTGCTTCGCAGCCCTGACCTTAACCGGACTAGGGCAACAATCTTCCAACCAGTCAGTAGCGGACGATGTAATTGCGATGGTGAGGGCGCAATGGGCAGCCGAGATGAAAGACCCGACCAATGTTGCTGAACAGATGAAAAATATCGCTGACGACTACACCGAGTTTAATGGTGACTACGCCACTCGGCTGGAAGGTAAGGCGATGAATATGCGCCTCGCCGAAGCTGGAGGTGGCAGCAGTATCAAACCTGCGGCAGCAGAGATGGCGAACGCGAAAGTACAAGTTTACAACGGGGATGTAGCTATTCTGAGTTACAACTACGTCGGTTTGACGAAGGACAAGGATGGCAAGACAGAACCCAGCCGGGCAAAATCAACTCGCGTGTATGTGAAGCAACACGGAAAGTGGATGCTCGTCCATGCCAACTTTGGCGCAGACCCGCTACCAAAATAATAAACGGACATTGTTGACTGGCGATTGCTAAGGGATTCAAGCAGCGGCGGGGTGCTCAGCCTCGCCGCTTTCTATTGCCACTCTGCTAGATCGGTGATACAAGCGCCGAATGATGATCGGGAAATGCAACGCGGTTCACGATTACAACAGCCCGCTTTCAGTTAACTGAGGAGTGTCTCTAAGTTGTTGACAGGATTGGAGGCGGCGATCGGAATCGAACCGATG
>JBDTTW010000328.1:0-8253 GCA_039930405.1 bacterium | reverse complement strand
ATTACGGCGACCTGACGGGACGCACCTCAAACTTTGGGCAGTCGACCAAGAATGGTGTCGAGATGGCGGCTGACGAAATCAACAAAGCGGGCGGAATCAATGGCCGGCAAGTCACGATCCTTTCTGAAGACGATGAAGGCCGACCGGAAAAAGCAGCCACGGTCGTAACGAAACTTATCGATCAGGATCGCGTCGTTGCGCTGCTCGGCGAAGTCGCGTCAGGTAACACACTGGCCGCAGCGCCCAAAGCGCAAGCCGCAAAAGTCCCGATGATTTCTCCGTCATCGACGAATCCGGCAGTCACGCAGGTCGGCGATTACATCTCGCGCGTCTGCTTTATCGATCCATTCCAGGGCGCCGTCATGGCCAAGTTCGCCGCTAACACCTTAAAGGCGAAGAAGGCGGCCATCATGCTTGACTTCAATTCGCCTTACAGCCGCGGGCTAACCGAATTCTTTGAAGCTAGCTTTACCAAACTCGGCGGACAAATCGTCAACAAGCAGTCGTATACCCAGGGTGATCGCGATTACAAAGGACAGTTGACCGCAATTCGCTCGACGAATCCCGATGTCATTTATGTGCCCGGCTATTACGGCGAAGTCGGCGTGATCGCTAAACAGGCAAAGCAGTTGGACATCAAAGCCCCGCTGCTCGGCGGCGATGGTTGGGATTCGACCCAGCTCTGGGACTTGGGCGGCGACGCGTTGAATGGCGATTACATTTCCAATCACTACTCGGTTGACGATCCGTCACCGGCAATCCAAAAATTTGTGGCTGCTTACAAAGCCCGCAATGGAAACGTGCCCGATGCGCTCGCGGCCCTGGGTTACGACGCCATGATGGTCCTTGCGGATTCCATCAAACGCGCCGGCACCACCGAAGGACCGCAACTTAAGGACGCCATCGCCGCAACCAAGAATTTTGTCGGTGTGACTGGGACCATCTCGCTGGATGCAGAACGAAACGCCGTCAAGCCGGCAGTCGTGCTTAAACTTCAGGATAAAAAATACATTTACGTGGAAACAATTTATCCCGAAGGCATGACCGCGCCGGCAGCTTCCCCGGCGGCGCCCGTTACCTCGAGCACGGACTCGCCCAGTGCGCCAGCGGCAGCGCCGGCGAAAGCCGATACTGCTCCAGCGGTGAAAGCGGTGTCCCCCGCCGTTGGCACTAAGAAGCCCACAGCGTCTCCCCAATAACTTTCAATGGACACTTTCGTTCAGCAACTAATCAATGGCCTGACGATCGGCGCGATTTACGCGCTGATCGCCCTGGGCTACACCATGGTCTACGGCATTCTCCGGCTGATCAACTTTGCGCACGGCGACATCTACATGGTCGGCGCGTTTGTTGGTTACTTTCTCGCTTTTCAACTTGGCTTTGCGACTGGGCCATCGCTGGTAGGACTAACCGTCGTGCTGATCGGCTCGATGATCGCCGCGGCGCTGGTAGGCATGGCGATTGAAAGATTCGCGTATCGTCCGATTCGCAAGTACGCGCGCATGACCACGCTGATTACCGCCATCGGCGTTTCTTTGTTGATCGAGAATTTGTTTGTGGCGCGACTGGGCGCCGCGCCGCGCGCTTTCCCGCAACTGCTTCATGAACAAAGCTACACGCTGTTTGGCAATGCCGCGATCTCGAAATCGCAGATTTTGATCTTCGCGGTCTCGATAGCGCTGATGATTCTGCTGCAATGGGTCATTTTCAAAACAAAGGTGGGCACGGCGATGCGGGCCGTATCCTTCAACCTGAACTCAGCCAAGTTGATGGGCATCAACACCGACTTTATTATTTCGTTTA
Organism: bacterium; assembly: GCA_039930405.1. Taxonomy (GTDB): domain Bacteria; phylum Acidobacteriota; class Blastocatellia; order Pyrinomonadales; family Pyrinomonadaceae; genus PSRF01. The sequence continues at coordinate 6,450 of JBDTTW010000328.1, read as the reverse complement.
CGTTTGCGCTCGGTTCGGCGCTGGCGGCGGCGGGCGGCGTGCTGACTGCGCAATACAATCCGCAGATCGATCCGCTGATGGGCATCATCACCGGCCTCAAAGCTTTCGTGGCTGCGGTGCTGGGCGGCATTGGCAATGTTCCCGGGGCGGTGCTGGGTGGCCTGCTCATTGGTATTGCCGAAACTTTTGTGGTTGGTTACGGGCAAAACGTCGGCGTCCCCACTACATTTCGCGACGCAGTTGCATTCGCAATTCTGATTCTGGTTCTGCTATTTCGGCCGACGGGCCTGCTCGGCTCGACGGTCCGAGAAAAAGTTTAGACATTGGCGATTACCGATTTCTAATTGACTCTTACTGATTCTTGTTTTCAATCGGCAATCGGAAATTTATAGATGCCTACATTAGTCAAACGTCTGCTCGCCGCCCTCGTTATCGTTCTCCTACTCGTCGTTATCAACCAATACATGAGCAAAGAAGGGCTGTTTGGCTTTGGCGTTCCGTCTTATTACGCGCGGTTGATTGTGTTGGCGGGCATCAATATCATCCTTGCGGTTTCCCTCAACCTTATCACCGGATTCACCGGACAGTTTTCCATCGGGCATGCGGGCTTCATGGCGGTAGGCGCTTATAGTTCGGCTTACCTCACGGTCTACTACGCGCAGGCATGGGAACGCTCGCTGGGAGGAATCGTCGGCGGCAGCCTGGCCCACGCGCTGATTTTTCTGCTGGCAATTCTGGTCGGCGCGATCGTTGCTGCTTTGGCAGGATTGATTGTAGGCATTCCTTCTTTGCGTTTGCGCGGTGATTACCTGGCCATAGTCACCCTGGGATTTGCCGAAATCATTCGCATCGTTATTCTCAACATTGACAGCGTTGGCGGTGCTACCGGGTTCACGGTTCCGGGTTACGCAAACTTCTTGTGGGTCTACGCCTTTGCGATTATCACCATTGTCGTCGTTTACAACATCGTCCATTCAGACGTTGGCCGGGCACTGGTCTCAATACGCGAAGATGAATTGGCTGCCGAAGCCATGGGCATCAACACCACGCGCTACAAGGTGCTCGCTTTCGTCATCAGCTCGGCGCTTGCCGGCATGGCCGGGGTTTTAGCTGGACACTATTTATCGTTCCTAAGCACCAACGATTTTCAGTTTATTCGCTCGTTTGAAATCATCATTATGATCGTACTCGGCGGCATGGGCTCGCTGACGGGCGCAATCTTAGGTGCGATCGTGATTACTTTCCTGCCGGAACTGCTGCGAACGTTGGGAACCCGGCTGGAGTCGCTGTTGAGTTCCATAATAGGGGCTAATAACATCCCCGCGCCGGTTCACAGATTTCTCATTGACTTGGCGAACTATCGGCTTGTTATTTTTGCAGCTCTCTTGATCTTGATCATGCTTACTCGGCCGCAAGGCATCCTTGGCACGCGCGAATTTGGTCTCTCGTGGTTAAAGCGCGCGCGTCGCCGGCCGGAAGGCGATAAGCCTGTCGGTACCGGTGGTGTGCCCATCGCTGAACAGGAACCACCGTCCGCAATCGATCGCGCGAAAGAGGCAAAGAACCAATGAGCGGCGCGCCTGAACAGGACATCGTCAAAGCCACGAAGGAAGAATCCATCGTCACCGAAGCAGCGCGCGTCGTCGGCAGCCACCAGGGTCGCGCGTTTGACGTTAACGCGCGCAAGAGCGATGCACCGCTGGAAGCCATCAAATGCACGATCCAATTCGGTGGTCTGGTAGCGGTTAATGCCCTCGACATGAGCGTGCGACGCGGTGAGATTTACGGCTTGATTGGACCAAACGGCGCGGGCAAGACAACTGTCTTTAACTTGCTCACCGGAGTTTATAAGCCAACTTCCGGCGAGATTTATTTTCAGGGCAAACGAATTGACGGCTTGCGCTCTTACGAGATTTCGCGGCGTGGAGTGTCGCGCACTTTTCAAAACATCCGCCTGTTCCCCAGCATGTCGGTGCTGGAGAATGTGATGACCGCCTGCCATCGTCACGCCAGGCAAAATCTATTTGACGCCATCATCCGCTCGCCACGTTTTGAACGCGATGAGAAACAACACCGCGAGTTTGCTTTGGAGCTGTTGGAGATTTTCGATCTCGCACGGGTGCGAGATGAAGGTGGCACGAGTTTGCCTTATGGCAGCCAACGGCGCCTGGAGATCGTGCGCGCGCTGGCGACGCGTCCGCAGTTGCTGCTGCTGGATGAACCTGCCGCGGGCATGAACCCTTCCGAGCAGGAAGATCTCATGCGCCTGATTCAACGAATTCGCGATCGTTTTTCGCTCACCATCCTGCTGGTCGAACACAACATGAAAGTGGTGATGGGCGTTTGTGAACGGATCCAGGTTTTGGATTACGGCAAGTCGATCGCGCTGGGACTGCCGGAAGAAATTAAGAACGATCCGAAGGTGATAGAAGCGTATCTTGGGGATTAAAGATTTCCGATTTCCGATTGCCAATTGCCGATTGCATTCAAAGGAACAACCGCCACTTAGACACGAATCGGCAATCGGCAATTGGAAATCGACAATGACACTATGCTTAAGTTAGATAATGTCTCAGTCAATTACGGCGCCATCGAAGCGCTGACCGGAATCTCGCTGCACGTCGAGCAGGGCGAAGTTGTGACTTTGATTGGCGCGAACGGAGCCGGCAAAACTACGACGCTGCGAACTATCACCGGCCTGCTGCAACCACGCGCCGGCTCGATAACTTTTGCAGGCGAGGAAATTGGCGGCCGGCCGACTCATAAGCTGGTCGCGCGTGGGATTTCAATGTCACCCGAAGGCCGCGGCGTATTCGCGAACTTGTCGGTGCGCGAAAATCTACAGATGGGCGCCTACCTCAGGAAGAACAAGGGCGAGATCGCCGAGGATATGGACCATGCGTTTCAAATGTTTCCCCGCCTGAAAGAACGCGAAGCACAAAAGGCCGGCACCCTCTCAGGCGGCGAACAACAAATGCTGGCAATCGGCCGCGCCCTGATGTCTCGACCACGTTTGTTGTTGTTGGATGAACCTTCGTTAGGATTGGCGCCGCTGGTGGTCCACACAATCTTCGAAGCGATTGATGAGATTCGCGGCAAAGGAACGACGATCCTGCTGGTGGAACAAAACGCGCACGCCGCCCTGGGCCATTCGGATCGCGCTTATGTTTTGGAGACAGGCAGGATTGTGATGGAAGGACCCTCCAAAGATCTCGCCGCCGATCCCAGAATCAAGGAAGCCTACCTCGGCGAGTGATTTGCCCGCGCCGTTAGGACCAAGCAGAAAGAAGAAATGGACAGGATTGACATGATTAACAAGAGCGGAGAAATGCGTATTATCGGGATTGATTTCCAAATCTTGTCTATCTTGTTCATCCTGTCCTTGTTCTGAGATCGCCGGAGAATCAAAGTAATCTTCGAGCTGACACTAACGCTTCGGCTACTCGTTCCGGAGCAGTGCCGCCAATCTGCGACTTTGTAGCGAGTGTTTGCTCCAGCGTAAGACATTCGAAAACATCGCTTTCGATGTTATTGGACAGCACTCGCAGGTCATCCAGCGCCAGTTCATTCAATTCGACACCCTTCTCTATTGACTTCAGCACTGCCCTACCTACTGTTTCATGCGCCTCGCGAAACGGCACACCCTTGCGGACCAGGTAATCGGCAAGCTCGGTCGCGTTCAGCATACCCTTCGTTGCCGCCGCTCGCATTCGTTCGCGATTAAGCGAAAGATTTTGCAAAACGATCGTGCTGACTTCAAGACTGCCCGCGGTGGTATCGAACGCGTCAAAGACTGCTTCCTTATCTTCCTGCATGTCCTTGTTGTAGGCCAGCGGCAAACCCTTCAACGTCGTCAGCAAGGCCGACAAATCGCCAAAGACGCGGCCGGCTTTTCCGCGCACCAGTTCCATCGAATCCGGATTCTTCTTCTGCGGCATCAAGCTCGAACCAGTAGCCACCGCATCGCTTAGCTCAAAAAAACCAAACTCAGCAGTCGTATAAAGAATAACCTCTTCGGCAAGGCGCGACAGGTGGATCATGATTAACGAACAGGCCCCGGCGAACTCAACGCAGAAATCACGATCGCTGACCGCGTCAATGCTGTTGCGCGAGACGCTATCAAATTCCAGCTCGCGCGCGACTGCTTCCCGATCGACCGGAAATGAAGTACCGGCAAGCGCCGCCGACCCCAGCGGCAAAACATTAACGCGTTTGCGAACTTCAGCCAGTCGCTCGCTGTCTCGCGCCAGCATCTCAAAATAAGCAAGACACCAATGCGCGAACAGAATTGGTTGGGCCCGTTGCAGGTGCGTGTAGCCAGGCAGGATTGTTTCACGTTCCTGCTCAGCGAGATCGAGGAAGGCTTCCTGGGTTTGTTTCACGCGCTCGGATAGTTGATCAATCGCGTCTCGCAACCAAAGCCGCAGGTCGGTGGCAACCTGGTCGTTGCGGCTGCGACCGGTGTGCAACTTCCTTCCCGGCTCGCCAATCAGTTGCACTAACCTCGCCTCGACAAATGAATGGACGTCTTCGGCCGGCTCGGCAAAATAATCCGGGCGGCTGGTAGCTTCATCGAGTATTGCTTGCAGGCCCGCCACAATTTGATTCGCTTCCTGCGCCGTCAATACACCTGCGCCGCGCAAACCATTGCAATGGGCGATGCTGGCGCGAATGTCTACCGCGAACAGTCGCCGGTCGAATGCGAACGACGAATTGAATTTCGCAAACGACGGGTCCGCCGCGCCCGTAAACCTGCCGCCCCAAAGTTTCTTGTCCAAAGTCATCGTGTTCTGCTTCCTTGACCGCTAACCATCCTAACTGCTAGTTTATGCATCTATGCATTAGTTATGCAAGTTGATTGCATAGAAATGGCCAAAGATGCGGAAAAGCCTGCGGCAAAAGAAGTTGTTGAGTCTGGTGCGCGCCAAGCCGTTTGCCAACCAGGCGGAATTGCGCGATTCGCTTGAGCGCGCCGGTTTTGCTACGACGCAATCAAGTCTATCGCGGGACCTGGAAGAGTTGGGCATTGTAAAGCATCGCGGCCATTACGCGATCCCGAAATCCAATAGCGGCGCGGCGCGCGGGCTGATTAGTCTTGATTTGTGTGGCGAGAATTTGGTGATAGCGCGAACTGAACCTGGTCTGGCGTCCGGCGTGGCCGTGGAAATCGATGGGGCGGTTATTTCTGAAATCGTTGGAACGCTGGCGGGCGAAGACACGATTTTCATCGCAGTCCCAGACGCAAAAGCGCAACGAACTGCATTGAAAAAAATTTGGGAGCTGTTTGGGTAAGTGTCAGGAGTCCGTTGTCAGTTGTTAGTTGCACTGACTACTGACTACGGACCACGGACGGAAACGAACAATGGTGGATACAAAAATCAACAAGATAGTTTTAGCTTATTCCGGCGGACTCGACACGTCTGTCATGCTGCGCTGGATTAAGGAGCGTTATGACTGCGAAGTGGTTTGTTACTGCGCCGATGTTGGCCAGGGCGACGAACTAAGTGGTCTCGAAGAAAAAGCGCTCGCCAGCGGTGCATCAAAACTTTACGTCGAAGATCTGCGTGACGAGTTTGTTCGCGAGTACGTTTGGACCGCAGTTAAGGCCAATGCAATATATGAAGGCGTTTATTTGCTCGGCACTTCCCTGGCACGTCCGGTTATCGCCAAACGTCAGATCGAGATCGCGCAAAAGGAAGGCGCCGAAGCGGTAGCCCATGGCGCGACCGGCAAAGGAAACGACCAGGTCCGTTTCGAATTGACGTATTACGCGCTGCAACCGGACATCAAGGTAGTGGCTCCCTGGCGCGAGTGGGAATTCAAAGGGCGCAGCGACCTGATCGCTTATGCAAAAGAGCACAACATCCCGGTGACGGCCACGCAGCAGAAACCGTATTCAACCGATCGCAACTTGATGCACGTTTCTTATGAGGGTGGAATTCTCGAAGACCCCTGGGCCGAGCCGCCTGAAGACATTTTTCAGATGACCCGTTCGCCCGAAGGCGCCGCATCCGAGGCCGAATACCTTGAGTTGTCATTCGAAAAAGGCGAGCCGATCGCAATCAACGGACAGAAACTTGCGCCGGTTCCACTGCTCGAAAGTCTAAACAAAATGGGCGGCTCACACGGCATTGGCCGCGTTGATTTAGTTGAGAACCGTTTTGTCGGAATGAAATCGCGCGGCGTCTACGAAACTCCCGGCGTCACAATCCTGCAGGCAGCTCACCGTGCGCTGGAATCAATCACGCTCGATCGTGAAGTGATGCGCCTGCGCGACTCGTTGAGCGTAAAGTTTGCGGAAAGCGTTTACTACGGCTTTTGGTTTGCGCCGGAGTTTGAGTTGATGCGCAAGCTGATTGACGAAACGCAACAGAATGTTAGCGGCGATGTTCGTTTGAAACTCTTTCGCGGCAACGTCATCGTCGTCGGCCGCCGCTCGCCAAATTCGTT
>JBDTTW010000327.1:0-10020 GCA_039930405.1 bacterium | reverse complement strand
CGGCCGGGCCTCAGGTCGCGCCCTCCAAAATTCAATCTATTCATAAGCAATCTCCTGGTGAACTAAGTTAAATTGGTTTAATGGAGTCCGACATCAATCAAACAAACTGACATGAATCTGGACAGAGGGTTGCAAATGCCATTCCGAGAATGGGAGCAGGGGCTGGTATGAGCTTTTCTAAGAGATTGTACGGGAAAACTAAATATTAGTCGGAGAATGGAATTGGCAGGTAGTCGTACTTATCCAATTTCGCCAAAATGTATCCAAAGATTTGGATAGTTCTGAGGTCACAAAAACTCGGATTTCATTGACGATTTGTCGATTCCGAAGAATCGGGATCGAGATTGGCCCACCCCTTTTTGCTCTTCATTTCCTCTGCCGTTGTGACCGAAACCGCCCACGTCTCCGGTATTGAGGAATCCAGTTTTCCAGCGCCCAAACTTATTTGAGAATTGCAGCTTGGGGACTTAGCTGGAGCAAATGCCAGCGCTGGAACGTGTTGATTGATTCGTTTGGCAAAACCCGGACGTACGCAGTTTGCAGGAAAAGCTTATCCGGCAAGGGCCACTCCAGCCTAACAATAGGATTGAAGGAAGCAGGAATGGCCGAGGCTGAGGTAGCAGCAGGTGCCGATTTGTTCGCGTTTGAGTCGCCCGTTTTGTTGCTTGTCGAGGTCTGTTGTTCGTAAATTCTCGAGGCAGAAATCAACGCATCCCGCAAACGAATGCGTGCTTGCGTCGGCTTGTTTGTCGCCGCGTCGTAAATCATCACCTCCGTATCAAAGGCGGCGGCCACTTTTGCAGAGTCCGGCGACCAGGCCGGCAAAGCATCGCTGAGATTGTCGTCAAGCAATCGTTCCGATCCGTCCGGATTGACCAGGCGCGGCCGCCCCGCCGGCAGTTTGTATTCCTTTTCGCGCGCATCCCATTCGCGTTCCCTGCAAGCCAGCGCGACCAGCGCGTGATTGTCCGGCGCCCATGAAGAATAAAAATAGATGAGACCTTCGCGGGTGGTCAGAGGTTTCAAATCATAGCCGTCGCGATTGCAGATATAGATCTGCTCGGTACTAAACATTGGGACGCTGGGAAAGGCAGGAGCTATCGAGGGCAGCGGCGACGCTTGAACATCTTCAGGCAAAGTCGCTCCCGGCGGTGTGGGCGTCGGCGTAGGCTTGACGCCGCGGTGGGCGATAAAAGTAATGAAGTTGCCGTCTGGCGACCACGCCACAGTTTCCGGAAACACGCAGGAAAGATCGGGCGGCGTCAGGTTGCGCAGGAAGTGGCCATCGGACGAATAGATGTCGATACTAAACGCCGGGCCCGGCTGATCCTCGGTGCCGTAAAGAACGAGCGCGCGCTGGCCGTCAGGCGATCGAATTGTTCGCAGCAGGGCATCATTCTCTCGCCGCGTGTTGAAATCAATTTGGATAGCCTCGATCTTTTCGGGAGTGTCGTCATTCTTAATGTCGTCAGGCACCTTGACGTCGGCTTCAAAACGATATGCGAGCCGTTGCGCGGGAACATCTCGCAAGACGAGCGGGCGCGCTTCCCGGCGATCCAGGATCGTTGAACATGAAGCAGTGAGCAGAACGAAGATCACAAAAGCCGCAGATCGTTCTTTAGCCACAAAAAAACGAGGGCTACGCGAAAGGCGTCTCTGGAAATGTTTTCTGGATTCGCTCGGCTGTTTGGCTGAAGGGGATTTAGTCAACTCGATTCGGCTCTCTGAATTTTTTCTCCCTCTCCCTTTGGGAGAGGGTTGGGGAGAGGGCTTGTGCGCGTCAAGCTTCGCACCCTCCTCTAACCCCTCCCAAAGGGAGGGGAAGAAACCACCGCGCTAACGGCCATAAACAAGTTCGCGCGACAACGCCGGCCTTAAGAAAAGAATCGCGCGGATTGTGTCACGTGGCGAAAGATGATCTTCATCGCCTTCATCTGTATCCACACAGTTGTGTTCCAGCGATCGCGAGATCCTTTGTGGCAAGGTTTCGTAAGTTGGGGTTACCGCCACATAGGATCGCGTGGCCAGCGTTCCCAACAGATCGCACGTTAACTCTTCCGCTCTTTGATCCCTAATCTTCAAGCCCGTCAAAAAAGAAGCGCGATTGCCAACCGCTCGAAACAAAACTTGCAAGTTATCCTGACTGCCGTCGGCAATGTGAACCAACTCGTGCGAAAGCACGCTGATAATTCCTTCATCCGAAGGCAGCCCCGCCAGAAAAATAGTACCGAATATGATGGTGCGCGGATTTCGCATTAACACCGACGCGTTGTCGCGCGAGTCAACGTCCGGACGAACGTCTTTTACGGCTTCGACCCGCGCAACGGCCCGTTGAACTTTTAGATCCTGTCCTTTAGTTCCAGTTAGGTTGTAATCCCTGGCCAACTGTCTTAACGAAGCGACGACCAGGCGTTGTGCTAACGGCAACAAACGCTGCGCGCGCTCGGCGCCCGCCACAGCCTCGGGACTATCTACCGGCAGTGAAGGCCGGGACTGCATGTCGTCGATTGGCACGCTGCCCTTTGGATCGCGTACCCGCTCGTTACAAACTGTTTCACTGGCCCCTTCGACCATCTCACGCGCTTCGGTTGAAACGCGATCGCGCGAGTGGCTGGTCAGTACCGCACGCGGCGGTCGCTTCTGCGCCGAAACTCGTGTCAGGCCACGAGGCACAACTGTCGCAACCATCAGCAGCAGTGACAGACCCGTGCCCGACAGTAATCGAACCAGCCCAACATTTCTCCGGAAGAGTCTCATCAGGTTACTTCTTTAGATTTGCCTCAGCGATGTTGCCACGCGGCTTTGCGTTTCTCGCCAAAAGCCTTGATGCCTTCGACCGCGTCCTGGGTTTTCATCAGTTCGTGAAGATACATGTCTTCAATTTCTTTCAACGCGTCATCAAGCGAGCGCCCCTGACCTAAATCAATCGCCCGCTTGGCATGTTCTAAAGCCAGCGCCGAAAGCCCGCGCAGTTGGGCCAGCAGCCGCGCTGCTTCCGCTTCAAGCTCGGCAGCCGGAACGACACGGCTGACTAATCCTAACGCCAAGGCCTCTTGAGCTTCGATTATCTCGCCGGTCAGCATCATTTCGCGCGCGCGCCGGTCACCGATAACGCGCGGCAACAAGACTGCGGCGATTGGTGGAAATACGCCTAGCTTGATCTCGGGCTGTCCAAAACGCGCCTGGTCGCTGGCGATAACGAAATCGCAGAAGGTTATCAGCTCGCAGCCACCACCCAGGGCTGGTCCATTGACGATCGCGAGGGTAGGCCGGCTGATCTGCTCGAGGCTGCGAAAGATGGCATGAAACGAGTCGAGCATTTGAAATATCGTTTCGTGCGCGTGCTCTTCGACGCTAACGCCGGCGCTAAAGGCGCGGCAGTCAGGCGCGGCAGCAAACACGATCGCTGCCAGATCGCGCTGTTGCGAGCATTCGTCCAGCGCTTTGTTCATCTCCTGCATCATTGCGATGTTCAGGACGTTGAGCGGGGGACTCGCCAAAGTAATGCGCGCGACGCGGTCTGCGATAGCGAAATTGATGTGGTTGAAAGTGTCTGGCATTGTCTCTGAATCCGACCCGCCGCAATTGTACGTGTTTCCTGTCGGTCTAAGCCAACTTGCAGTTAAGAAGCAACTTTCGCAAAACTTTCGCCATTGGTATCGTGTTAGCTGTAAGCAGTTCATAACTGAAACTTCAGGTAGCTTTGCACAAAGCAATTTATCAGTCCGCATTAGCGGACGGTTGAGAATAGCCCAGCGATTCATCGCTGGGATTGGCAGGACCGAAGATGTAGTCCGTGAAGCGGACGGCTGAAGTGTAGGCTCCTGGCCGTTAGCAGGCAGCCGTCCGCATTACGGACTACTTCTTTGAGCGGTTTATCCCAGCAGTTAACTGCTGGGCTACAATCATTCGTCCGCATTGCGGACTGACTGGAGACCTGGACCATGCCGATCGTAACGTGTGAAAAGTGTGGCACTAAGAACCGGGTCGACGAGAATCCTCCAGTTGACCGCATCGCAAAATGTGGAAAGTGTGGCACCGCGCTGACAGGCGTAGCCGGCACGCCTTCAACTAAGCCAGTAACTGTAACCGACCAAAGTTTTTCGCAGGAGATCCTAAACGCCCCGGGCGTCGTGTTGTTGGATTGTTGGGCACCCTGGTGTGGCCCATGCCGCATGATCGGCCCAATCATGGAGCAGCTTGCGGCCGAATCCCAGGGCCGCTATCGCGTCGCCAAGTTGAATGTCGACGACAATCCGCGCACCGCAAGCCAATTTCTGATTCAAAGCATTCCCACCATGCTGATCTTCAAGGAAGGAGGGCTTGTTGACCGGCTGGTGGGCGCCCAACCAAAACCGGCAATCGCCGCGCGGCTGTCAGCGCAACTAGCGGCAAAGAGGTAAGGGCAACGAGGAAAGCGCGGCGTCAGAACGCGAATGTTATTTGGCCGCGCCACTCTCATTCTTCGCGCTTCGCCCTTCGCGCTTTGCCCTCTGCTCTTTGCGCTTTGCGCTTTGGCCGTTAATATCGGCAACGCTTTCCCAGTTTCCTTGAGAGGTCCCTTGGCATGTTTAGAAGACTGATCTCCACCTCCGCCACCTGGATCCCACTGCCGTTACGCCTGGCGATGGCCACGATATTTGTGGCCCATGGAGCGCAGAAGGTGCTCGGCAGTTTTAATGGTCCAGGTTTTGAAAAATGGGTTTCTATCCAGCCTCCTTTCAGCTTCATGAAACCAGGGTGGCTCTGGCTCGGCGCGGCGGCGTTCTCGGAACTGATTGGCGGTATCCTGGTTTTCCTGGGCTTACTGACCAGAGTCGGCGCCTTCTTAATTGCCTGCACCATGATCACAGCGCTGGTCGGAAAACACTGGCCGGCGTTCTTTGCGCCGCCAGGAATTGAGTATCCCCTGTCGTTGGTCGCTATTTGTCTTGCCTTATTGATTTCGGGCGGCGGAATGGCTTCGGTCGATCTGGCAATGTCCGGAGGCCGGAGACGATAACAATTAGTGAAGAAGTAGATAGTGAAAAGGTGAACAGTTAGTCTTTGCGTACTGACGAATTCATCTTTGCATCTATTCATTACTGAGGGTCGTACCCTTGAATTGAGATCCTTGTCCATGCGTTCTTCAATTTTGCATTACTTTTCACTTTTCACTTTTCACTTTTCACGATCTTTATGAAGCGCTCTCCACTCGTCGTAATCTTCACGACCGTTTTCATCGATTTGGTTGGGTTTGGCATTGTAATTCCGGTGCTTCCTTTCTACGCCGAAGGAACACGCTTCAATGCCACGCCGCGCACCGTCGGCTTTCTGTTCGCGTCTTATTCGGTCATGCAGTTGATCTTCTCGCCGGTCCTGGGCCGCTTGTCCGACAAGCACGGCCGGCGGCCAGTGCTGCTGATTTCGATTATTGGCACCGGCATCGGCTTTTTGATTCTCGGTTTTGCAACCACGCTCTGGATGCTCTTCCTCGGCCGAATTCTCGACGGCATCAGCGGCGGAAACATTTCAACGGCGCAAGCCTACATTGCCGACATTACGACAAAAGAAAATCGGGCCAGGGGACTCGGCCTGATTGGCGCAGCTTTTGGTCTCGGGTTTGTTCTGGGACCAGCTATCGGCGGTATTCTCAGTCGCTGGGGGGTTGCGGTGCCATTCTTCTTTGCAGCGGGCTTATGTTTCGCCAACGCGCTGCTGCTTTATTTTACGTTGCCGGAAACTGTTACGCGGGATCATCCGGCGCGTATCTCGGCAGCGGGTGGACGCGGCCTACAGCAATTGGTCCAATCACTAAAGGAGCCGCGCCTGGCCTTTGTGCTTAGTATTTATTTTCTCTTTGTCGTCGCCTTCTCGATAATGACGACGTCGTTTTCACTTTACACGATATTTCGCTTCGGCTACGACGCACAGCACACGGGCTATCTCTTCGCCTACGTCGGCATCATCGCCGTCATTATTCAGGGAGGGCTGATTGGCCGCTTAGTAAAACGCTTTGGCGAGTTGCCCCTAGTGATCGTTGGGGCACTTTTCTTTGCCGCAAGTCTTTTTGCTGTTCCCTTCGTTGGTCCGCAGGCTGGGGGTCTACTGGGGCTGTTGATTGGCGGCGGAATTTTTTCAGCAGGAAACTCGCTGGCAACGCCGTCGCTAACGAGCCTCGCTTCAAAAAGTGTCGGGCGCGGGGAACAGGGGGGCGTGCTCGGCGTTACTCAGTCAGTAGCGAGCCTGGCCAGAGCAGTCGGTCCGGCGCTGGCGGCATTCCTCATCCACAGCACCATTGCTTACCAGGGCGCTGACGGCAAGTCACACCTGATGAGTGATCACTCGCTGTTCGTAACTTTTTGGACTGGATCGGGAATAATGTTTTTGGCGTTTCTGCTCGCGGTATATTTCACTCGCATTCACTCGCGAGACTATTCGGAAGCCAGCGTTGCCGAAGCGGCTTGAGTAGGACAGACATTCCTGTCTGTCCCTTACGCGCAAATGACGCGCAGGAAAGCCTGTCCTGCTGCTACTTCGCAAACTGCGTTAGGGGCCCGTCCGCTTTGATAATGTCCTTGAGGGCTGAGTAAGGCACCAGCACAAACTGCGGCCCGGCGGCGTATGGCGCAACCTGATAGGAATCAAAGTTGACGCCAAGACCATTTTTGGTGATGGTCCAACTGCGAAAGTTGTTTCCGTCCGCACCGGCGCCACGCTGAATCCAATCGTCGTCCAGCATTCCATCCTCGCCCTTAGCCTGGGACTGTTTTTTCAGATCCTGAATGCAGTAGGCAGACAGCGCCGGCAGGTACTTAGCACCGGGTTTGAAAAGATCGGCGAGCTTTAGCTGCCTGCCGTTATGCAAATCAAAATTGATGACGTCGGTGTATGAGTTTGGATGGGCCGCGCCGGCAGAATACCCACCAATGTCAAACTGCACACTAATCAAAGCATCTTGCGCCAGCGCGATCGTGTAACCGGCGCCGAGGTCGCTGCCGGTGTCACTTCCTATTGGGTTTTCTTCACCGGCGCTTTCCTTCATTTGCGCGCGAAACGCGTTAACCTGTTTTGTCACTAATCCGCGCGCCGCCTGGTTAAACTTTTCCGCATTGGGATCGGTCGACCCGCTTAACTGCGGATACTCGGCGTCGATTTCATACTTCAGCTTTTTATTCTTTTCCTTAATTTGCCGAGCGATAATCTCAAGCCCGTTCGTGAATTCGATCGGTTCCTGCGCCAACGAAAACGCTGCGGTTTTACTGCCGTCCGGCCGGGTCCAATTCCCGGCGATCTCGATCAGACCATCGTCTCCAGTCTTCCAAACGCCCTTGAAGACGCCGGTCTGTTTACCGTTTGCGTCGAACTCTTCCAGCACGACATTGTTTGCGCTGTCGCTGGTGCCGCGCACGTCAATTTTGGTTCCGACCTTCTGGTAAAAATAGGTGCCGGTGAGTTTGTCCGAGTCGCGCACCAGCTTCATTTGCAAACCGAGCGCGCTGCCAATCGAGCCTTTGAAATACCAGGTTTTGGTTGGCATAACGCCACCCTGCGGATGCTGAAACTGTTCGCTGTTTGCCCCCGGGCTTGCCGTCCTTTGTTCTGCCGGAGCTGAAGTTTTGCGGCAGGCAGTAAAGGCATAAGCTGAAATCAGTGCTAAGAAAATCAGGAGTTGTTTACGAAGAAACATTACTTATGGTCCAACTGCTGCGGCAGTCCTTTGCGAGTTTTCTTTGCGCGATTGCTGGTTTCAATCAGTTGCCGAATGTGAGCGCGCCATTCCACTCTTCACGATCTCTTCGCGAATGTCTGAAAACGTTAACTGGCATAGTTCGCCGCCGGTGAAGAGCTTGTGGCTGGTGACCTCGGCGATTGCAAAAGACGGTTTCGCGAAATCCTCAAGCTCGTCATCAGTTTCAAAGCTCACTTCGGCCAGCACCAGGCCAAACAAATCGCCGAGAAACATGTCGACTGAAAACCAGCGTCCTGCGAATTCAAATGAATAACGATTCTTGCGAATTTCGTTGGCGTCAAACATCGCCAGCGTTTCCGCTTCCAAAGCATTGAGATAGATGTTCGTGATTATCGTGCGCGAGAAATCGGCCGGGTTGGGCGCAAACTTTTGCGTAAACTTAACCGTCCACTTGTTGCTGCGCGGATCGCGCACTTTGCGAATGCGTAGCCGCGTTCCGGAAATGTAGTTGTCGGTGATTTGCAGATGCGCGTCGGCGCGCGTCAATCCTTCCGGCAAATCCTGCAGCAGATAGCGCCGCTCGCGTTCTACTCGAGCGTACTTGCTCTCGGCGGGAACGACTGTGTTCTGGTCTGTTAGTTTTGCTACGCCCATTATTGTGAATTAGGACAAACTCAAGAACGAGGCGAAGTCGTCAGCGTGAAATACTTCAATTGCGTCGGAATGCAGACGAAGCAACTCCTCAACTTGCGAGGTTGAGCAATTACCCAATCGAACCCAAATCACTTTGGGTGGCGGCCCGAAGACGAAACTCCGCTGATGCATATCCGAATCTTTCGACACCAAAGTAAGGCCGTTGTCCCGGGCGTACTCCCACACCAGCGGATCATCAGCCGCTTTCAAGCCAACGTCGCGGACATGGATAGAGCTGGGGAAAAGATCTTCGAGACGCCGCGCCAGTTGAGGCGATAGGTTCTCATCAAAAAGCAATCTCATGCGGCAGGCACGGTCATAAGCTTACGCTCACGGTCAGCAGCGAAGGCGATACACGCTTTCAAGTCCTCCCGAGTGAGGTCGGGAAAATCTGTGAGGATTTCTTCTTCCGTCATTTCGGAAGCCAGATACTCAAGGACTTCATATACCGTAATTCGCAGTCCGCGAACGCACGGCTTCCCACCGCGTTTGTTTGGGTCAATCGTAATGTAATCCTGATAATTCATGGTGTGAGATTACGTCTGCACTTTTATCCGGTCAAGCGTACTTTGGCAGCGGAATGAAGATGTGCTGGAACGCGAGCGCAATTGCTTCCAGCTCCGGTACAGCCACCCCGACTTGGGCACGAATGCTGGTGTACCGTTAGCAATAATTACCATAAATAATCAACGCCATAACGGCGACGGCTACCCAATAGAAGGAGCGTAGTGAACCTCATTGCAATGTTACCTGTTCGCGCCGGTGCGAGCGCCCATAGGCTTCATCGGCAGCGGTAAGCGACCATCCGCGTCGCGAGTTAGGGCAATGAAAGCCGGGTCCGCGCGCAGTGAATCAAACACGGCATCGACGCGCGCTTCCATCATTTCCTTGGCGCGCACCGATTGATAACGTTCGTATTGATAGAAGTGGCGCTTGAGAAACGCCAGCGCTTTTTCGCGTTGACCGTTTTGCGCGTAGATAGCCGCCAGGTTGTAAGAAGCAGGCAGCAGGCGCACGTTAGCGCGCGCAATCTTCAGCGCTTCGTCACGCTTCCCAGCGGCAGCCATAAAGACCGCAGCGAAAACCAGGTTGTAGGGATCTTTTGGATCAAGTGCCAGCGCTTTTTGGGTGTACTCGTTGCCCCTGGCGAAATCGCCTTCCGAGTTCCAATAAACTGCCAGGTTGCGGTAAGCAAGTGCCAACGGAAACTCGGCAACCGATTGTTCCATCAGGCTTAGTCCTTTTTTGAACTCGCCTTCGTGGATTGTCATCTTGCCCAGACCGTGCAGCGCCACCGCACGCGACAACGGGTCCGCCGGCATATTGAGAATCGCTTCGAATGTCGTGCGCGCTTTGGCCCAGTCACCGAGGTGATGACGATAGACTTCGCCCAGATAACGCAGCGGCGCGGGATCCGCGGGATCCATAGCGTTAGCCTTCAGATAAAATTTTTCCGCGCGCACATATTGCGAGTTCATTTCCGCAACCAGGCCGCGCTGCATCGTTCGTTCGATCAGCGCGCTCAGCTGCCGGTCGAAAACGGGAGCGGTGGGAATCGCAGCGATATCCTCCATTTCAAGTTTCTTGAGTTCCCTGGCTGCGTCTTTGGCTTTCTTGGGAAACATGCATTTCTGCGCCACTACCAAGCGATAAAG
>JBDTTW010000326.1:0-4776 GCA_039930405.1 bacterium | reverse complement strand
GGAACGGCCAGGTTTGGAGTCGAGTTTGTGCCGATTGAATTGGCATCGACGCCGTTGATTCTGACGCTGTTACTTGTCGTGCGTTGACCGTTGACACTGAAGGCAGTATCACCGCGGCCCAAGTCCGTGCTATTTGGCACCGATGCTTGCGCGCCCGCTTGCAGCACCAGCAGTTGTTGGAAGTTTCGCGTCGACAAAGGCATCTGCCGAATTGTTTGGCCCTCAATCACGCGACCGCTTTGCGAAGTTTCCGCCTGCACGATGGGAGTTTCAGTCGCCCCCACGACCACCGTGGCGCTGGTTCCGCTCAACCCAAGCCGCACCTCAAGAGGCGTCGTTTGGGTAATGTTAACGACCGCCTCGGCTTGGTAGTCTTGAAAGCCCTGAGAGGTAACATCGACGCGATAGCGCCCCGGCGGCAAAAGCGTAAATGCAAAATGGCCGTCGCTATCGGATGTTGTCGTCCGCGTTGAATTCGTGTCCAGATTCGTCGCGGTTACATTTGCGCCCTGGACAACGGCACCATTGGGATCAGCCACCGAGCCGCTGATGGTTCCGGTCGTTACCTGCGCGCTTACTGCGCCGGCAAAGCCGATGAACAAACTGAGCGCAAATAGACACGTTAATCTTCTAATCATAATCATTGTTTGGACCTCCAGAAACATTTCAAGAACTTCACATCATGAATCCGCCACTGCATACCAAAGTCTCGCCACTGCTGTTAGTTCGACTCTGGCAGGCAGAGCAGGTAAACCGAAACCAAATTTTTCCCTGCGAGAGTTCTCTGACTCCGCATTAATGTCTTCAACTAAATCCGGACGGTGCGATCTGCCCAGTAAGGTTCTCTCAGCTCGCGTTTGAGTGTTTTGCCGGCGGTGCTGCGAGGAAAGTCCTGCATAAACACCACCTCCCGGACGCGCTGATGTTTGCCGTCAACGCGCGCGTTAATCCAGTCGCACAATTGAGCCTCAGTGACTTCGCCGGAACGCTTGAGAATCACGGCCGCAAGCGGGGTCTCGCCCCATTTGTCACTCGGCACACCAAAGACTGCGACCTCGCGCACCGCGGGATGCTGCACAATGATTTCTTCAATGTCTTTGGGAAAAACGTTGATTCCGCCGGAGATGATCAAATCCTTCTTGCGATCGACGAGAAAAAGAAAACCGTCCGCATCGACATAGCCGAGGTCGCCCGTGTGCAGCCAGCCGTCGACAACAGCCTGCGCGGTCAGTTCCGGTTGTTGGTAATAACCAGGCATCAAGGCGGGGCTGTACCCGACAATTTCACCGATTTCGCCAACGGCGGCGTCTCTTCCGTCGCTATTAACGATGCGCATTCCGGAAAAAGGAACGGGCACGCCAACCGAATCTGGTTTGGCTGCATAGTCGTTCTTGTCGAGGATCGTGATGAATCCTTCCGTCAATCCATAAAGCTCGTAAAAACAATCCGGCAGCGTCTTCGTCAAACGATCCTTGTGCTCACGATGAAGCGGCGCGCCCACCGAACAGATGGCTTCGAGCGAAGCTAACCTCTCCGCTGAAAAGCCTGGCGAATTCAACATGGCTACGATTTGCGAGGGCACCATCATCACGTGTGTCGCCCGCTCGCGCTCAACCGCGGCGATGAAGCTTTCCGGTTCGAAATGCTTCTGCAGGATGTAGGTTGCGCCGAGATACAGCGCCGGCATCAGCATCACAAAAGCGCCATTGGAAACGATTGAACCAGCGTGAATGACAATGCTTTCGGGCCGCATGCGGAACGAGGCAGTGAACATCGTGCAGTACATTCCCCTTACGTAATGGGTATGCACTATGCCTTTGGGTAGCCCGGTCGTGCCGCTGCTATAGATGATGTTGAAAAGGTCTTCGTCTTTGATGGAAACGCTGGGTAGCTCGTCGCTGCCGGCTGCTGCTGTTAACTCGCCGAACCGTTGGTAACCTGCGGCCTCGTCGGTCGAGATATAGCGGTTTGCCGGAATGTCTTTGAGGTCCGGCCTAATCGAATCTAATTCTTTGGCGACACAGCCATTTGTAATGACGGTAGACGTGTCGGAATCTCGCAGAAGATTTAGCAGTCCCTTGCCACGCAACAACTGACTAAGCGGAACAATCACTGCGCCTATCTTTATGATGGCCCAATAGCTTTCAAGCAGCTCCAGGCAATTCGGCAAAATCGTCGCGACCTTATCGCCCTGTTTCACCCCTAAGCTGAGCAGCGCGTTGGCAAGCTGATTGACACGCCGGTTAAGTTCGAGAAAGGTCAGCCGGTGATCTTCAAATACGAGTGCCGTGTGATTGGGACGGTACTGGGCGTGTCGCGGAAGGAGAGATCCGATATTCATCAGTCCCCCCTTTTCGGCTTGGCAGGTTTGGACGCGGGCGAAACCAAACTTGTCTCGGTAAAGAATCTCCACGTCTCCGCGCTCGCTTTTGGTCCTTTTGCGTCGGCGAACTGACTTGCGATCGGACTTCCCGACCACGCATGACCAAGACCTTCCACGATCCATTTTTCAATCAGCAATCGTCCCTTGCTGTCCTTGTATTGACTTCGCGTGTAGCTATAGCCGTTGGGAACTGCGCCTTTCGTTGCAACGGGCGATTGAATGCTGACGCTGTCATTGTCCTTACCGTCGTCAAGGTAATCATTCGTCTGTGCCCATTGGGCAATCAACTGGTCCGTATTAACGGGATTGAGATAGGGATCCTTCATTCCATGAAAAGCGATTACGGGCATTCGCTTTTTGGCTGCGCCCAAAGCTTGCTGCATTGACTGGAACGCGAGCAGGCCCTGTTGATTTGGATCCGGACCACCTGACTTCATCGCGGCCAACCCGCCCGCAACAGTTGTTCCGGCTTTGAACTCCACGCCGGCCATCACGCCGAGGCCGGCGAAGAGTTCTGGATAAGTCGCCGCCATCACCACCGCCATCGCGCCGCCTGCGGAAATGCCGACCACGTAGATGCGTTTCTCATCGATGTTGTAGCCCGCGCGAATATCCTGGACGACGGCGGCGATGAGAGCCGGCTCACCCGCTTCGCGCGCCTGATGGTTGGGGTCAAACCAATTCCAACAGCTAAGCGGATTGGCTGTTGCGACCTGCTGCGGATAAGCAACCAGGAAATTATTCACGTCGGCAAGATCATTCATGCCCGAAAGCGCGGCGAGGTCGTCCGCTTTCTGCATACAGCCATGCAGCATCAATACGAGCGGAACCGGTTTCTCTTTGCGGTATCCGGTTGCCAGCCATAATTTATAGTCCCGCGAGCCGAACGAATTCTTGACTGTTCCGCCTGCCCAACTGCCCCCGTAGGCCGCGGTGTGCAGAAAAGCCAGTGCTAGAATTGAAATGATTATCTGTTTGAAATTCACGGCTGCTCACACGTTTCGGCAAAATCGACAATCAAATCAGCAACCCTTGCAGCACCCCGTTCACCAAGCGTGATGGTGAAATGCGTAGTGCCGGAAATCATTTCGTCCTTCATATCGGGAAGGCACTCGCGAAAGGCTTGCATCATCGAGTCAGGAAAAATCGGCGGCTGATTCGGCTCCAAACCTCTCTCGGCACGTAAGAGCAGGACCGGAACACCAAGCGCCTTCAACCGCCCGACGATCTCGTCTTTCTTAAATGCCTCAGCGACGTCCAACCGAACTCCGCTCGCTGATGCTTTGGGCTTAACCGTGGTGTCACCCACGACCTCGTAGTTAAGAAATGCTTCGGTCCAGGAATTCCATTCGGCGGCTGGGAAATTCGGTTGACTACGCCAAAACTCCAGGAAGGCGCTGCGCGAATCATAGGTTCGAGTAAGCTGCGCGATGCGCATGGCAAGTGTCGCGTCAAGCATTTGTGAGGCATCAACTCCAACCGGCAAATCGGGAACGTAGCCCCCGTCGATCATGATGATGCCGCTGACGAGTTCCGGATTTTGCTCCGCCAATGCTGTGGCAACGAAAGCTCCCATGGAATGCCCGACGATGACTGCTGGCCCCAGCTCAAGAGTCTGCATTGCCACCGCAACGTCGCGGGCGTGTTGGGCCATGCCGTAAGGGCCTTCGGGTTTGTCGGAGTTGCCGCGTCCGCGCAAATCTGGAGCAAAGAGTGGCCGGCGACCGTTCAAGCGCTCGGCAACCCCTGCAAAACTTACAAACGACGCAGTCAGTCCATGAATGGCGATGACGGGCGATTTGCGCCCGGGCCAGTAACCGAACGCCAGCTCAACTCCATCGCCCGAGACACGCCCTCGGGCTTCGCTCGTTACTTTGAAATTATTCGGCATCGAAGATTTGCGCCTCTCGGTCTCCTCGGCTCACGAAATGAAGTGCTTACTGCCGTCGGCTCTTGACCCGCTGCAAGGAAATTCTTTTTTCTCTGGGCTGTCTTCTGTCTTCTGTCTTCTGCCTGGTCAAATAAACACGAACGTTCGTTTTTTATCCCTGCAGACCAGTGCAAAAAGCTTGAGGCTCCCGACCCTGATTATTTGCTTGTTCCCTTACGGCTAGGGAGAGACGGCTGTGTCTTCCCTTTTGTTTTCCCTGGCGATCGCTGATTATTCGACCGCAAGATTCCGCGAGAATAAATATCGGTCAGGCTATTGATCGCCTGTTCGTCGCTAATGCCCAGGTGCAGATTGCCACCAAAGAGTTTCTCTACGATGAAATAATTGAAGAACTGCATGTAGGCGGCCGTAAAACCAATTGCCGGATCCACTCCGTCATGTAGCGCACCACTTCTCTTCAGTTCTGCAAAGGGTTTCGCAAAACGGTGGCGCAGCTTCTGCG
>JBDTTW010000325.1:0-11525 GCA_039930405.1 bacterium | reverse complement strand
GCGTCGGCGCTCCTGACAAAACCGGCGACACGATTTACAACGGCGCGGTGGACAATGCTACTGGTTGCGCGGCCATACTCGCGATTGCGGAAGCGCTGGCGAAACTGCCGCCGGCGCAAAGACCGCGGCGTTCAAGTTTGTTTCTGTTTCCAACTGCGGAAGAGCAGGGACTGCTGGGCGCTGAGTGGTACTCAAGGCATCCGGTTGTGCCAGTCGAGAAAACTGCCGCGAATGTGAACCTCGATTCGATGAACATGCTCGGGGTAACTCGCGATTTCACGCCATTGGGTGCCGAACGTTCGACTCTTGAAGCTGTGGTCCAGGCGGTGGCGCGCGATCGAGGAATGCGTATCTCGCCGGATTCGCGGCCGGAGCAGGGTTCATTCTACCGGTCCGATCACTTCCCATTTGCTAAGGTCGGTGTGCCGTCGATTAGTTTGAAGGAGGGCGACGATTTTGTCGGTCATCCAAAGGGTTGGGGCGAGCAGGAGTTCAAGATTTACAACACCCAACACTATCATCAGCCGTCAGACGAATTCGATCCGAACTGGAACTACGCGGGGATGATTCAGGAGACGGAGATTGCGATCGATATCGGGATGCGCATTGCCAACGATCCGGCGCTGCCACGATTTAAGCCGACCGACGAGTTCGCGAAGAACAGCAAACGGTAACGGCTTCGGGTTCATTTGCACTTGAATTCACCGATGGCAAATGATCGATGTCAAATGATGAATGGTAAATGTTTTTCAATGTACGTTTCTTTGCATAGCACAACTTCTCGATGAACACGTTTTACGTCACAACCCCCATCTACTACGCGAACAGCCTCCCGCATCTTGGTCATCTCTACACGATGATCGTGGCGGACACGATCGCGCGTCACAAACGCCAGCAGGGAATTGAGACGTTTTTTCTCACCGGCACCGACGAACACGGTATCAACATTGAGCGCGCCGCCGAGCGCAACAAACGCACGCCGAAAGAGCAAGCTGATTACGTTGTCCAATATTTCAAGAAGATGACCGCGGAGTTTGGTCTGGACACTGAACACGGCGGCTACGACATCTTCATGCGCACCAGCGAGCCCTTTCACTACGAAGGTGTTAGCGAATTCTGGCGGCGCGCGGCGCGGGCGAGAACTCCGAAGGGAAACGACCCGATTTACAAAGGCCACTACGAAGGTTGGTTTTGCGCGGCTTGTGCTGCGTATAAAACCGAAGACGAATACGCAAAGCCAAAGAACGCCGGAGACCCGCCGACCTGCCTGATTCACGACATTGCTCTCGACCAGATTTCTGAAGACAGTTATTTCTTTCGACTGTCTGATTACGGCGATGCTTTGCTGGAGCTCTACGAATCACGCCCTGACTTTGTGCAACCGGAAACGCGCCGGAATGAAGTGATCAGCTTCGTGCGCGGCGGATTACAAGATTTATCCGTTAGTCGTTTGAAAAGTTCGGTGAGCTGGGGTGTGCCCGTTCCGGATGATCCTGAGCACACCATGTATGTTTGGTTTGATGCGCTTATCAACTACATCACGGCGATTGGCTTCGGTAACGAACAGCAGAACGGCGCCGTTGGTTTTGACAAATTCTGGCCGGCGCTGCATTTGGTTGGTAAAGACATCCTGCGCTTCCACGCGGTCTATTGGCCGGCGTTCCTGATGGCGGCGGGCGTCGAACAGCCGCGGGCGATTGTGGCCCATGGCATGTGGCTGGATCCGAACGGGAGAAAAATGTCCAAGACCTTAGGCAACACGATCGAGCTGGACGTGCTGAGCAGACATTTTTCCGTCGACGCTATTCGTTATTTTTGTTTGCGCGAGATGGTCTTCGGCCAGGATGGACGCTTTGGTTACGAAGCTTTGATCGACCGCGCCAACGGCGATTTGGCCAGCGGTCTTGGTAACCTGTCCAGCCGCACGCTTACGATGATTGCGCGCTACAACAGCAACCGCGTGCCATCCGGTGTGATTACAGAAGACAAATTGCTGCTTGCAAAACGTGCCGGTGTGGACACCGACGCGACCACGATCGCCGGCTTTATTGAGCACGCTCGCGTCCAGTACCTGCAGCATCTTCAAAGTTATTCGTTCAGCAAAGCGCTGGAAGTTGCCTGGTCCATTGTTGCTCGGGTCGACAAAATGATCAGCGCTGCGAAACCGTGGGAGCTGGCAAAAGATGAAAATCAAAGCCAGACGCTAAGTGCGGTTTTGTATCGCGCCGCGGAAGCGCTGCGTTGGTTATGCATCATGCTTTATCCGGTGATGCCGGCAGCGACTCTGGAGATTTGGCGGCAGCTCAACTTGAAGGAGAAATTGGCGGAGTTGGATCCGGCAGAACTTAAATGGGGTGAACTTAAGGAAGAAGCGCCAATCGGCGACGTCAAGCCGATCTTTCCGCGCATTGATAAAGCAAAAATTATGGAAGAGATAGGGCAGAAAACAGAAAACAGAAGTCAGAAGTCAGAAGTCGGGAGTCAGAACAAGGAAGCACATTCCGGCCAACATGCGACCGAGGCGGAGGCGGTTACCGAAGCGGAACCTCCCGTCCCGAGTGGCAAAGGGGGTGCAGCTCCTGCAGCCACGCACTCTGGGCAACACGCAACCGAAGCCGATGTCGTGGCGGGTGCGGAAGGTGTCGCGAACTTCATCGACATCACCGACTTTACCAAAGTTGAGCTTCGCGTCGGCCAGGTGTTAACGGCGGCGCGCATTCCCAAGTCCGACAAGTTACTCCTGTTGACAGTGGATATCGGCGAAGAGCAGCCGCGCCAGATTCTGGCGGGCATCGCCGAGCATTACGCGCCAGAAGAAATGCTCAATCGAAAGATTGCCGTCGTTGCCAATCTCAAACCACGCAAAATGCGCGGCCATGAATCGCAAGGCATGTTACTCGCCGCGTCGGTTGGCGACGGCGACAAACCTGTCCTTGCTACCTTCACCGAAGACGTTCCCAACGGCGCGCGGCTGAAGTAACGCACAAAGCATTAACCGGTGAAACTAGCGCGCTAGCTGCCTTGATGGGATTCAAGCGAGCTTCACGGTCGAGCCTGAAGCTCTTCCAACCGGCGCCCGGCTAAGTGGGACAGGCATTCCTCCCTGTCCGTTCTCCGCGCTTCACTTGCTTTTTGAAGCACCGCAGCCGCCACAACCGCCGCATGCTGACACTTTCGATTGTTTGGAAGTCAGCAGCGAACTAATGCGCAGCCAGCCGCGCCAACTCAAATAGAGCGCGGCGCCCAGTAATATGAAACCCACAACGAATGTTTGCCAGTCGATCATTTTTAACTAAACCCTAATAATCGTCCGCCCTGAAAAGTGATCAATGAGGCAACATAAGCCAGGACGAGCATGTAGCTGACCATGAACAAGGGCCAGCGCCACGAGTTCGTTTCGCGCCGCACTACCGCCAACGTAGACATGCATTGACAGGCCAGCACAAAAAAGACCATCAGTGAGAGCGCCACTAACGGTGTCCAGACCGGCGAGCCATCGGGCCGCTTCGCATTGTGGATAGACCCGACAAGCGAATTTGATCCAGGTCCGCCATCCTCGCCAACGTTGTAAACGATGCTGAGAGTCGAAATGACAGTCTCGCGCGCCGCAAAAGATGAGATAAGACCAATACCGATTTTCCAATCGAATCCTAACGGTCTGATTAGCGGTTCGATAATGCGGCCGGCTTGTCCCGCGTAACTGTTTTCAACTTGTGCGGCAGAGTTGGAAACACCGGGCGAAGTAGTTCGCGGAAACGCTACCAACGCCCAAAGCAATATTGAAATCGCGAGAATAACTGTGCCCGCGCGTTTAAGAAAAACACCAACCCGCGTCAGCAGCGAGTGGCCGACGTTACTCAAATTTGGCAGGCGATACGGCGGCAGCTCCATCACAAACGGCGGTGAAGGGGCTTTCAGAAGCGTGTGCTTCAGCACCCATGAGACTATCACCGCCACGAGAATTCCCAGCAGGTACATTCCCAGGATGATCAGCGCGCCAAGTGAAATGAAACCAAAAACGTTCTGACCAGAAAAGAACGCGGCAATCATCAGCGTGTACACCGGTAATCGCGCGGAACAGCTCATGAACGGCGCGATCATCATGGTTGCGATCCGGTCTTTGGGATTCTCGATTGTTCGAGTCGCCATAATTCCCGGCACCGCGCAGGCAAAACTACTTAACAAGGGCACGAATGCTTTGCCGTGAAGCCCGACGCCTCGCATTAAGCGATCCATCAGAAAAGCTGCGCGCGCCATATAGCCGCTGTCCTCAAGAACCGTGATGAAGAAAAAGAGCAACAGTATCTGCGGCAGAAAAATCAGCACGCCACCGACACCCGGAATGATGCCGTTCACAATCAGATCGGTCAGAAGTCCGGCAGGGAGGTGCGCGCGGACCAAATCTGCGAACGCGTTGAATACACTGTCAATCAAATTCATGGGCAAGTTGGCCCACGAGAAAATCGTCTGAAACACAAACAGCAACACCAGGAACAGAATCACCGGTCCCAGAACTTTATGTGTTACCAGCGCATCAATTCGCTTGGTTACACGATGCTTGCCGCCGGCGTCAACAACTGTCTCGGCAACAAGTTTTTCGATCCAGCCATAGCGTTCGATCAGCGGAGCCTGCCACGTAGGCGAGTTGCTGTTTCGTGATTCAGGCTCGCTATCGAATTTTCGCTCCCGCTTGCTTGTTATCGGCACGACCTGGAGCCGGACGGGTTCGAGCCCCGACTGCCATGGCCGCGGCAAAGGCGCCGCCGAGGCGAATCGGGGCTGCGGTGTTCTGGCGGCGACTTGCAACACGGCTGCAGCCAGGCGCTCGATGCCCCGATCCTGTCTTGCGACCACGGGAACTACGGGAACTCGTAACGCTGCGCTTAGTTTTTCTACATCAATTTCGATGAGGTTGCGTTCGGCCAGGTCAAACATGGTTAGCGCAATGACCATCCGACATCCCGTTTCCATCAGTTGCGTCGCGAGATATAGATTGCGGACCAGGCTGGTAGCGTCCACAACAACCACAACTACGTCGGGCCTTTCCATCATGCCCTGGCCCAGCAGCACATCACGCGCGATCTGTTCGTCGAGAGACGTTGCTTCAAGGCTATACAAGCCAGGCAAATCAATTATGCGAGCCGGCGAAGTGTCGGGAGAGAGCGACCACAGCCCTTCCTTCCGTTCGACAGTAACGCCGGGGTAATTCGCTACTTTCTGGCGTAAGCCTGTAAGAGCGTTGAAGAGGCTTGTCTTGCCGGCATTGGGATTGCCCGCCACCGCGATCGTGAGTTGCTTATCGCGCGGGGCAGTTCTGTTGGGAGTGGTTTTAGGAAACGTATATACAGTTGCGCTCATGAAGTAGTGGCGCTGCCAGTGGCCGGAAACAATTAATCGTTATCAAGTGCGACGGTGATCGTCTGCGCCTCAACGCGGCGCATCGCCAGATCGTAATCGCGCAGCCGAACCTGAATTGGATCGCCGAGTGGCGCCGATTTCACGACACTAAGCGACACGCCGGGCACAACGCCCATCTGCATTAATCGCAAAGCAACTGCTCCGTCGCCACTAATTGAAACTACGCGCGCTTGCGTCCCATAAGGCGTTGTGTCCAGCGTCACAGTTATCCTCCACCACCCCGGTCGAATCTGTAATGAAAGCGGTTTTCAATTTCAGCCAGGTAATTCTATTGCAACTCGAAGGCCGCGAAAACGTAAGCAAATGCGCCAATGAAATGAACTACAGCCCACGCTGGCAGCGGTTTCTGGTGGGAAAATCTTCGCAGACGTTCGAAAAATTCCTCTGCAGGCTCTTGTGGTCAGTTCAAGTCTTTGCTGACAAGCGAGCGCCGAATTCGTGTGAGCCTACGCACATCAGCGCTGATCTGCTGGGATTAACTGCGAATGACGGAGACGTTTGACTAGCTTCGTCAGCAACATTTTCCACGAAGTTGAGCTTAAAGCTGGAGGAATACCAGTTGCAGAAGACGCCGTGATGATTTTTTGTTATCTCCCTAACTCGCTGGGCAATTGCGGAAAAAAGCATTGGACTTGCTCGAAGCGTCGCGGGGTACTGCGTAACTTCTAAACATTATGGGCATCATCCTGGTTGGCGCGAACCATCGCAGCGCTCCGGTAGGGTTGAGGGAGCAATTGGCCTTCACTGACGAGGCGTGTTTGCACTCGCTGAAAAATTGGCGGGCAAAAGGAGTGCTTAAGGAAGGATTAATCCTTTCCACCTGCAACCGAGTTGAACTACTGGCCGTGACAGACGACGAGTGCGCCGGCAAGGGAATTAACGAGCTGGTCGCTGTCTTGAGCGAAACCCTCTCGATCTCCCCGGACAAACTTGAGAGCCATCTTTACAGCCACGCAGATGAAGACGCCGTTCGCCATCTTTTTCGTGTTGCAGCTTCGCTCGACTCAATGGTCGTAGGCGAACCACAGATACTTGGCCAGCTCAAAAAAGCTTATTCGCTCGCCACAAACGCCGGGGCCGCCGGTTCAATTCTCAACAAGCTTCTGCCGCACGCGCTGCACGCCGCCAAACGCGTGCGTAACGAGACAGACATTGCCAACAGTGCGGTTTCCGTCAGCTATATGGCGGTAGAGCTGGGTCGCAAGATTTTCGATTCGCTCGCCGGACACACAGCGCTGGTCATCGGCGGCGGAGCGACAGCCGAATTGGTCGCACGTCATCTGGTTAAGTCAGGTGTTGGCCGTATCTTGTTTGCCAATCGCACTCAGTCGAAGGCCGAGCAACTAGCGCAAACATTTAAAGGTCAAGTCGTCGCACTGGATCGGCTTGCCGAACATCTGGCTGAAGCCGACATCGTGATTTGTTCGACATCCTCTCCAGACTACGTCATCACTCCGGAGATGGTTCGAGCTGCACGCCGCACGCGTCAACAGAGCCCTATCTTTTTGATCGACATCAGCGTGCCGCGCAATATCGATCCAAAAGTCGGCGAATTGCAAAATTCCTTCGTCTTCAATATTGACGATCTAAAGTCGCTCGTTTTGTCGAACATCAACGGCAGACAACGCGAAGCGCAGCGAGCCGAAGGAATCGTGGACCAGGAAGTAATTCGTTTTCGAGAAGTGTTGCGAGCGCTCAAGCTGGGTCCGGCAATAGGCCGGTTGCGGGAAACAATGCAACAGATTGCGCGCGAGGAACTGGCGCGCCAGCGAGAGTCCCTTGGGCCGTTGAGCCCCGAGCAGGAAGGCGCGCTTGAAGATCTGCTGCTTTCCACAATCAAGAAGATTTCCCATCCGATAATCACGCAGATGCGCCGCGGGGCGCTAAAGGTGGAGTTATGAGCGCTATCATGAGCGCCGCGTTGCACCTGTCCCGCTCAAGCACTACGTCGGACCTGCTGACGAAGTACGACGTGCCCGGCCCCCGCTACACAAGTTACCCGACAATCCTTCATTGGGAGACCATGCCCACGGAGACTGAGTGGTTGCAAAGCATTTCGCGCAGCATCGACCTCACCGAACAGCGGGGCGGCGGCGCCGCGTTGTATGTTCACATCCCTTTTTGCCGCTCGCTCTGCACTTACTGCGGCTGCAACTCGCGAATCACGTCCAGCACGACTGCGGGACAGCGTTACGTGAAAACGGTTTTGCAGGAGTGGAAGCTCTATCGCCAGCGTCTCGGTCGATTGCAGCCGATTCCGATCTCTGAACTGCACCTTGGTGGCGGCACACCCACTTTTCTTTCTGCGGCTGAACTCGAAGAGTTGATCGGCGGTCTACTGGAAGGCACTTGCAAAACTTCGGAGTCGGAGTTTTCAGTCGAATCTGATCCGCGAGTGACCACGGCTGAGCAGTTGGCAACACTTTACCGGCTTGGGTTCAGACGCTTGAGTCTCGGAATTCAAGATTTCGATCCGCTTGTCCAACTGGCAGTCAATCGCGTGCAGTCGGAGCGACAGGTGCGCGCCGTAACGGAACAAGCCCGCGCCGCGGGCTTTAACAGCATCAATTACGACCTGATCTATGGATTGCCTTTTCAAACTTTGCAAAGTGTCTCCCAGACAATCGAAGCGGTGATGCGGCTGCGTCCGGACCGCATTGCCTTTTATGCCTACGCTCACGTGCCCTGGGTGAAGGCGGGACAGCGGCACTTCACCGAAAAAGATCTTCCTGCGGGCGATGCGAAGCGCGCGCTTTACGAATACGGCCGCAAGCTTTTGGCGGGCGCCGGCTATCGCGAAATTGGTATGGATCACTTCGCCCTGGAAAGCGAGGCGCTCTGGCAGGCCGCCTCTCAAGGCACGCTGCACCGCAACTTCATGGGATACATTCCGCGTTTGGTTGCGCCACTTATCGGGCTCGGCGTCTCGTCGATTAGCGATGCCTGGGATGCCTTTACCCAAAACGAGAAGACAGTTGAAGCGTATGAACAGCGCGTAGCGAACGACGAAATTCCCATCTTCCGCGGTCACAAGCTTTCGCGCGAGGACCTGGTTCTGCGCCGCCACGTCCTTAACCTGATGACACGGTTCGAAACGTCATGGAACGCGCCCGAGCTCAATGTTCCGTTTCTCGATTCCATAGCGAAAAGACTGGGCGAACTTGAATACGACGGACTAGTTCGTCTAACAGACACCAGGTGTGAAGTAACTGTCGAAGGCAGGCCGTTTCTAAGAAATATTTGCATGGCCTTTGACGCGCATCTTGCTCGCGACGTGAGCGCTAAACTTTTCAGCAAGACGATCTAGGGAAGAATAATGAAGCAGGGAATTCTATTGATGAACTTTGGCGGTCCGTGGACGCTTAGCGACGTGAAGCCCTTTCTCTACCGGCTGTTCGCCAACCCGCGCGTTCTGGTTGGTATACCAAGCCCTTTGCGGCAGGCGTTGGCGTTCATGATTTCTCAAATCAAGGGACCAGCCTCAATCGATAGTTACCGCTCGATTGGCGGTGGCTCTCCGCAACTGAAGTGGACTGCTATTCAAGCCGCTGGGTTACGAGCGGTGATGCCCAAGCGGGAAGTGCGCATAGAAATTGGGATGCGCAGCTCCGAGCCTTCAATTGAAAAAGCGATCAGCTACTTAAAACTTTGGGGCGCAGAAGAACTGACACTATTGCCGTTGTTTCCCCAGTTTTCAACTACGACGACTGCGACCTGTTTCGATGTAGTCGATGAAGAACTCGCCAGACTCAAATGGCGACCCATTATCCACAAGGTGACAAACTGGCCGGATCACCCACTCTATATCTCGCTGTTACGGGCCACGCTGGATCAAGCCATCGCTAAAGCGTTGGCTGAATCCACCAGGCCAATACACATTTTGTTTAGTGCGCATTCGTTGCCCATGAAGATCGTCCAGCGTGGCGATCCGTATGCGGACGACATTGCCCGCACCGTCAAGGCGGTTACGGCGGGACTCGATCATCCGTGGTCACTCGCTTTTCAATCGCGAAACGGCAAGCTGCCCTGGTTGCAGCCTTACCTGGAAGATGAAATCAGGCGGCTCGGGGGCGAGGGTGTGGAAACACTGGTAATAACGCCCATCAGTTTTGTCAGCGACCACATCGAAACTCTTTTCGAACTCGACCAACTGTACGCCGACCTGGCGCGTAAACACGGCATCAGGCATTACCACCGCGCACGCTGTTTCAACGGCGATGCAGAATTTCCGCGCGTCTTGAAATCGATTGTGCAGGAGGCCTGCGCGTGATAGGCACTTTAGACAACAGCAGGAAAGAAGCGACTGTAGTAGGCGCAGGCATCGCCGGGATGCTGGCCGCGTACGCGCTCGACAACCACGGTTACCGCGTCACGCTAATCGAAGAAAGACAACGGGGCGGAGGACTAATTAGCACGCGCCAGACGGAGCACGGCATCGCGGAAAGCGCTGCCCATTCGCTGGTGGCCACGCGGGCTGTCCGCGAGTTGTGCGCCGAGCTCAAGGTCGAGTTAATCGAACCACGTAAAGAATCGAAAGCTAAATTTATCATGCGGGGCGGCAAGCTTCGTCGCTTCCCATTAGGAGTTCAGGAAGTCGCCGGCGCTTTACGGCGCGCAGCCTTCGTTCGCGCAGATGATGGCAACACGCAGAATCTTGACGCTTGGACCAGGCGCCATCTGGGTGGCGCCGCACTAAATTACTTGCTGACACCGTTCGTCCGGGGCATCTATGGGGTTCAACCGGCTGAGTTGGGAGTTGCGGCAGCTTATCCGGGGCTCAAAATTCCGGCTGGCAAAACGCTGCTCGGCACGATGCTAAACAAGAGACGTCATCAAAGTTCTACGAAAGATTCAAAACAGCGCGTAGCGCCGCGGCTTGGTATGGGCGAATTGGTATCCCGGCTCGAACGGCGCCTCTCGCGCCAGTTGGGTCCGCGCTTTCGCCGCAATGAAACAGTTCGCGAGATTCCCGACGCCGCGAATGTCATTATCGCTACCCCTGCTTACGCGGCCGCCAAACTTTTGAGATCTTTCGAACCAGCTCTGGCCGCAAAACTGCAAACCGTCAACTACACGCCGATCGTTTCCGTGACGGTTTTCGTCGAGAGTGGCGCATTCACCCGGCCGGTGCACGGCACAGGCGTATTAATGCCTGCGTGTGAAGAACGAAAATCGCTTGGTATTCTTTTCAATTCCTCTTCGTTCGACTACCGCGTTAGCGATGATTCGCGTTTTGCTTCGTTCACAGTAATGATGGGCGGCACAGCTCAACCTGAATGGCTCGAGGCGAACGACGATGAGATTCTGCAAGCCATAAAGCTGGAATTGTCCGACGTCCTGGGAATCCGCGAACCGCTGGCGGGAATGATTCACCGTTGGCCGGCGGCACTGCCGCAGTATTCTCCTGAATTACCCACCGTCTGGCAGCGCGCGCGCGAAACCTGGTGCGCCACGCCGGGCCGAATGCTTTTTGGAAACTACACCGGACAGATCAGCTTGCGTGGAATGATCGAGAGTGCCGCGTTGCTTGGCCAGCAAGTCACGGGTTGAAGCGCCCTTTATCTCATTCGCAGATCAGATTTAGCCAGAGCAGTTGTCCGTCCTCAGTCCTGGAGTTCTTCAGGAACAGCCGCCATGTTGGACCAGAGACAAATCTCTAATCCGGGCTAGCGCTCCAGGTCCCTAATAAAGTAAGTTGCCCACCTGATGTTCATTGATTCGCATGCACACATCGATGGGCCGGAGTTCGACGCAGATCGTAACGAGGTCATTCAGCGCGCGTGTGACGCTGGAGTCTCTCTAATTCTCGACGTTGGCACGGGCGATCCAAACAGTGGAGCATTTGAGCGAGCGGTTGATTTAGCTTCGCAAAGCGCAAATGTTTACGCGTCCGTTGGGACGCATCCTCACGATGCGCGTCTCTACGACGATGCGGCTGAAGACAAAACCACCAAACTCATCAACGATAATGCCCGGGTGATTGCCTGGGGCGAGATTGGTCTCGACTTTCACTACGATAACTCACCACGCGAAGTGCAGTTGGACGTATTCCGTCGTCAATTGAGGTCCGCCCGCGAACTAGAGGTTCCGGTCATCATTCACACCCG
>JBDTTW010000324.1:0-2174 GCA_039930405.1 bacterium | reverse complement strand
AAACGTGCCGTGAATCGGGCGCAGAATTAGCTGTTGCACTTCAAACTTGAATCCACTAAGGACAGTCCTCTCAGGCCTTTTTTTAGAATATGGATTAAGATAAAGGCCTATGAAAAATCTACGCATGCTCGCCGCGGCAACAATTCTGTCGGCCATCGCAACTCTTTCCGCTCAGGCGCAGGGCACGCGTCCCGCGGCCCCTGTGACGCCTCCGCGACCCACCGCCGCCCCGGTGGCCGCGACAACGCCTGTCAACGTGGCCGTCCCGGACAGCAAGATCGCGTTTGTCGACACGGAAGCTTTCGGTGTTGAGAAAACCGGCATCGCCCGTTTCGTTGCGGCACTCCACACGCTCGAGCGCGAACTCAAGCCAAAGCAGGATGAGATGCTGGCAATCCAGACCAAACTGCAACAGCTTGCCAAAGACATCGATACGCTCAGCAAGTCTGCCATCGTCGACCCTAAGAGTATTCAGGCGAAGCAGGACGAGGGTGCTCGGCTTGAGCGCGAGCTTAAGTACAAGAAAGAAGACTTCGACGCGGTCATGCAGAAGCGTTATCGCGAGATCGTTGGGCTCGTTTCCAGCGACATCGGCCGAGAACTTGATGTCTATGCCGCTCAGCACGGGATAACTTTGGTGCTGGATGTGAGCAAGCTGGCGCCGGCGATTCTTAGCGCCAAAAATGAAATGGACATCACCGCGGCCTTCATCGCGTACTACAACTCAAAGAACCCAGCGACTGCAACGGCGCCAAGACCGTGATTCGCATCAGCGGCGACCAGCTTCACAGCTGTGCCGTCGTCACAGTTCGAATCGCTCGAGTTTAGGATTCAAGACAGATTACCTTGCAGGTTGGGAAGGTGGGCTTGCCCCCGCTCTTCGTTCCAGCGGAGCGAAATGTTTATAGCCTTCGCCGGATGAAGGGTTGTTGTTGATGCCTAAAAACGCCTGTTCCGGCTCTGCCGTCTTACGCCGAAGGCGTTGGCTAACTAAGCCCAGGGTTGCGCGTTTCGCGCTACCCTGGGATCACAAGCCTTGAAATGTCTTGAACCCTGAAAGGGTTCGAACGGTGGAAATGAATTGGGGCTGCGCCCCAGTTGAGGGCGCAGCCCAATTATGAAAAGTCTGAACGGAAGGGCAAAGCCCTTCCGCACATGAAGCGGCAGAGCCGTTCCTCGAGTTAGTCTGTGTTGCCCTGACAGCCACAGACTGAAGTCTGTGCCACTCAACCCATTCACGATTCACGATTCACGGCGCTTGCCTTCACAAACTTCAGCGCCACGCCGTTCATGCAATAGCGCAGGCCGGTCGGTTTTGGACCATCATCAAACACATGCCCGAGATGCGAGTCGCAGCGCGCGCACAAGACTTCGGTGCGCGACTCAAACAAACTTTTATCGGTCTCTTCGTGCACGGCCTCTTTGCTAATCGGCTCGTAGAAACTCGGCCAGCCAGTGCCCGAATCAAACTTCGCTTTCGAACTAAACACCGGCAACGCGCACGCTACGCATTCAAAGATCCCTGCGTCATGAATATCGTTGAGCGGACTTGAGAAAGGTCTCTCCGTTCCCTTCTCTCGCGCCACGTTGTACTGGTCAGGAGTCAGAATCTGTTTCCACTCTGCATCTGTCTTGATCACTTTTTTGATTCCTTTAGCTTTGGCAGTTCGGTCAATAGCATATCCATTCGCAACCGCGTTTCCGGCCACGGCTGCATTTCCAGTCGCATCATGATTGCCCGCCGACAGCAGCACGCCCGCGAACCCGGTGAATTTGGATAACGCGGCAAACGCTCCCACCGCGCCTACCGTTGAAAGAAAATAACGTCTGTTCATAATTTCGACCTCGTCACGTCTATTTTAGAGCCTGGTCGATGTAATTACGAACCGCCTTCGTGAATCGGATTGGCCTTAATTAGCTTGTCAGAACCAGAGGCGTGAGCTGCGGACTGAATACCAACGGCAGTCGATAACTTTGCCGGCGAAACCCGATGGCGTTCAATTGCGGAACCGCGAGCGGTAGCGACCGGACGCCAGCACTCAAGCGGATGGCGGCATTCAACTCTTTTGGACTGCGGCGGCTTGACGCCGCTTTTGACAGACAGTCGAATCCGGCGCATCACGATTGAGAGCAGTGCAATTATTCCGAGACTCTTAAGTCAAAGTCGCGTGTAG
>JBDTTW010000323.1:0-3111 GCA_039930405.1 bacterium | reverse complement strand
CCTTGCGCGTGCCGGAGCGCTGCAAATCAATAGCCGGGAATAAACGTTTGTCACTGAGCCGCCGGTCGAGATGAATTTCCGAGTTACCGGTGCCTTTGAACTCTTCAAAAATGACGTCGTCCATGCGCGAGCCGGTGTCGATCAGCGCGGTGGCGATAATGGTCAACGAGCCGCCTTCTTCAATGTTGCGCGCGGCGCCGAAGAAACGCTTTGGACGTTGCAGCGCATTTGAATCGATACCGCCGGAAAGAATCTTGCCGCTGGGTGGCACGACCGCGTTGTGGGCGCGCGCCAGGCGGGTAATGGAGTCGAGCAGAATAACAACGTCGCGTTTGTGTTCGACCAGCCGTTTCGCTTTTTCAATCACCATGTCGGCGACCTGCACGTGACGGGTCGGTGGTTCATCAAACGTCGACGAGATCACTTCGCCGTTCACCGAGCGCTGCATGTCGGTAACTTCCTCCGGCCGCTCGTCGATTAGCAGGACAATCAAGGTCACTTCCGGATGGTTGGTGGTAACGGAGTTGGCGATCGTTTGCAGCAACATCGTCTTGCCGGTGCGCGGCGGGGCGACGATCAATCCACGCTGGCCCTTGCCCAGCGGCGTAACCAGATCGATGACACGCGCTGAGAGATTCTCCGACGTTGTTTCCATCTTCAACATCTCTTCCGGATACAACGGCGTCAGGTTGTCAAAGAAAACCTTTTCGCGCGCCTGGTCGGGCGATTCAAAGTTGATCGCTTCGACTTTGATCAGCGCGAAGTAACGTTCGCCTTCCTTGGGTGGACGAATCTGGCCGCTCACCGTATCGCCGGTGCGCAGATCAAATTTTCTGATCTGCGACGGTGAAACATAAATGTCGTCGGGGCCGGGAAGATAGTTGTATTCAGGCGCGCGCAGGAAACCAAAACCGTCAGGCAGTGTCTCGAGCACGCCTTCGGAAAAGATCAGACCGCTTTTTTCTGTTTGCGCCGCCAGGACTTTGAAGATCAGTTCCTGCTTGCGCATGCCGGTAGCGCCGGGCACATCCATGCCTTTGGCAATACTCGTCAGCTTGGAGATAGACATTTCCTTGAGGTCGGCGAGGTTAAGGAAGCCTTCGTCCTTACCCCGGCGCTCTCCGCCATCTCGTTCGGGGGCATCGGCAGTAGCTACAGCTGCGCCGTCATCATTATCGTCGTTGTTCGCGCTCGATGCGCGTGAACGTGTTCGCTGTGACATGTCAATTGATTCCTAATTATCTAGTGGGCGGTGTTCCTTGCCGCGTTTGAATTTGCTTAGCTTTGGAGGTTAGAACTTGAAAAACCGGGCATCCCTGTTGCGGGTGATCCTTGCTCGTCGACTAGCGGCGAGGCGGCAAAAAGACTAACGTTCACTGGCGCCTGGCAATATGCCTCAATACCGAACGACTAAACGGGGAATTACTCTGATGCAATGTCGTCGGCCATCCGTTGGTTTCGCAGAAGCTTGGTTAACAAAAAGGGGTTTTGAGAATTTGGAGCACTTAGCGCTCGATTTGAATTATGGAAGGGACATTCTTAACCGATCCACAAATTCTAAGCAAGGGCTGACAGCTTAAGAACCAGCCAGGGCATTCTCAATCGTGTGCCAAAGTTCGTTTCGCCCGTGACCGCTCTTTGCTGAAAAAGCTATCACGTCTGCCGCTTTGAACACGCGTCGCGCGCGCTCCAAACTCGTTTTCAAATCGTTGTTAGATAGCTTATCGGATTTTGTGGCAACTATTAAGCGTGGCTTGGCGCTGTGCTCAAGCCAGTCGTGAAGCTGCAAATCCAATGTTGTGGGTTCGTGGCGCGAATCTACGAGCTGAATTGATAGCACAAGCTGTTGTCGCTTTGCAAGGTAGGTCGTTACCATCTCGCCCCAGCCTGCTCGCAATGATTTTGGCACGCGCGCATAACCAAACCCGGGAAGATCAACGAAACGAAAACTATTGTTGATGTCAAAGAAATTTAATGACTGTGTGCGACCCGGGGTGTTTGACGTGCGCGCCAGGCCGCGGGTATTGAGCAGGGAATTGATGACACTTGATTTGCCGACATTCGAACGGCCCATAAACGCGATTTCGGGTCTTGGCTCGCGGGGCCAGTCGCTTTCCTGGAAAGCGCTCTTCAGGAATTCGGCGCTGGTGATTTTCATGCGTTGACAAGGGATGCGCTGTGCATCGCAGAACCGCGAGCGGTAGCGACCGGATGCTAACCTAAACTTGGCGGTGGCCTATCTCGATGCTCTTATGACATCTTTTGACCGGAGAAGTTGAGCCAAGCATCCGGTCGCTACCGCTCGCGGTTCTGCAATAGGATCCGCGGGCCTTGTCACTTTGAAGTTTTTGAGTTACCCCTCTTTGCTGCTGACGAGGAGCAACTCACTTTGATTGTTAATGCCCTTCCAAGCGCTGCTTAGCGGGTTGACCGGAGCGTCGGCCGCGCCTAGGAAGCGGACGTAGCAGTCGCCGCCGCCTGTACCCCGGCAGCGCGTTCTTCACGCATTGCCGCAAACCGTTTCATGCGCTCGCGCATGGCCGTGATCTTCTCTTCATGATCGGGAATACGCTTCACAAGTGTTTCAAGATTCATTAAGAACTCGGGGTTGCCAAATAGCGCGCGAACTTCCGGGATGATCGGTGCGATCTTGGCGTAGACAAACAAGTGTTCGCCGTTGGTCTCGTTGAACAGCTTTTCGTCGATGGCGCCATTGTTGACCATCGCGGCAGCCATGTCCCAATAGGAAATCACCATGCGGTAATGACCGCTATGCTCGCTCAGCAACACATCGATAACGTCCTGCACAGTTGTCGGATTAAAGCCCAACATCCAGTTGCGGGCTTCGCGCATGGTTGCTTCTCGTCTCAGGTCGTAAAGTTTCAGAATCAGATCCGCATCGTCGTGTTTACTCATCAGTTCCTCCAGGGGTTATGTTGTTTATGGGGATTGCAAGCAGACGTGCTTAGAGTTCAGGCTGCGCCTGTCTTTGGTCGAAGGCCCATCCAAAGGTGAAACTCTAAACCCTGCTTGAATTGAAAAAGTATTAGCTTGTTTGAATGCCTTGCGATGGCGGTTCCGTGGTCCAGAGCGGCGGCGCTTTGGCCTCCT
>JBDTTW010000322.1:0-3065 GCA_039930405.1 bacterium | reverse complement strand
AAGTGAATCGCAAACTTATTAGAACCACGCTCGCCGAGGTTAAAGGAAAAGCGCGCGAGATGCCTCAGCCCAGAGAGCGTTCCAATGGTTCTCAACGCAGCTCGGGCGGCGGCGAAGGCAGCCGAGAGGCACATCGTCCAGTACAACACAGTGCGCCGGTGGCAGTAAGGAAACGAACTCCGCCACCCATGGAAACAAATGCCGAACTCTTCTACTACAAGAAGCAGATCGACTCGCATACGCCGATGGTTATCGTTCTGCTTGATGGCGAAGAAATTGAAGGCACAATTGAGTGGTATGACCGCGGAGCGTTAAAAGTTAATCGCAAGGATGCGCCGAATCTACTGCTGCTCAAGCGTAATATCAAGTACATGTTCAAAGCAGACGAGCGCGTCGAAGAAGTCGCCAGTTAAATGCTGGCCCATCCGGGCCACCCGCCCTATCCTTATTGTGCTTCAGTCTCAAACCAATGAGGCAGTTCGCCAATAACCAATCGCCGAAACCTAGATCTTCCGGGCCTCTGCCGCGCGTCGCCATAACCATGGGCGACCCGTCGGGAATTGGCCCGGAAGTAGTTTTGAAAGCGGTTGCCGAAAAAGAGATTGTGGGCTGCTGCGTTCCGGTAATTATCGGCGACGCGCAATTACTGGCTCATACGGCGCGCACGCTCGACCTGCAATCGGGATACGACATCATCCGCAAGGGTGAGCCTATTCCCGAGCAACTCTCCGAACCCATCATCTACCATCTCGACAACATCAGCGGGTTCATCGAGCCGGGAATTGAATCCGGCGCGGCGGGCCGGGCAGCGGCCGGCTACATAGAAGCCGCGGTGGAGCTGTGTGCCGCCGGCAGCGTTGACGCAATTGCGACCGCGCCGATTAACAAGCGCGCGCTTTTTCTGGGCGGTTACAGTTTTCCGGGCCACACGGAATTTCTCGCTCACCTGACAGGCAGTGAGGAATACGCAATGGCGTTTGTTGCCGAGAATCTGCGTGTAGTTTTGATCTCGACACACGTGCCGTTAGTTGAAGCGATAAAACTGGTGCGACGCGATCTCTTGGTACGCACGATTCGCCTGGCCCATCGCGAGTTGAAACGTTGGGGTATCGAAAGGCCCCGAATCGCCGTCGCCGCTCTGAACCCGCACGGTGCTGAAGGGGGCTTGTTCGGTGTCGAAGAGGCTTCAGAAATTATGCCGGCCATCGAAAGCTGCCACGGTGTCGATGACATGACTGTTGCCGGACCCTTTTCCGCTGACACGGTATTCCTGAGGGCGTCGCGCGGCGAGTTCGATGCCGTAATTGCTTGTTATCACGACCAGGCGATGATCCCGGTAAAATGCCTTTCCTTCGGCGAGGCTGTGAATGTTACTCTGGGATTGCCGTTCATTCGCACCTCAGTCGATCACGGCACGGCATTCGACATTGCCGGCAAGGGAATTGCAGAACATTCCAGCATGGTGGCTGCAATCAAATTAGCTGCAGAATTATCCACGCAGGCCGGAGAAAGCAGCCGCGCGGTGGAAGTCTAGGAAAGAAATGGTAAACAAAGACCAAAACACTTCAAACAAAGAAGACAATCAGACCCGGCGCATTCTAGTGGCTGACGACGATCCCGCCATTCTGCGACTAGTGACGGCGATTCTGGAGAAGGAAAACTTCGGCGTCGTCAGCGCCCGCGATGGGCGCGAAGCATATAAGATTCTGCAAAGCGATCAGAGTTTTACTGCGGCGATCCTCGACGTTGTGATGCCGCACATATCCGGACCTGAGTTGGTGCGTTTCATGAAAACTGAAAAGCGTCTGATGCGCATTCCGGTAATGATGATGACTGCGGAACAGGACCCCAAGTTGTCGTCTGACAGTTTCGCTGCCGGAGCGGTCGTCTTCTTGCCCAAGCCGTTTACTACCGCACAACTGCACATCATGCTGCAGATGCTAATCAGCAAAGCCGAAAGCTAATCTTCCAGATGACGATTCGCGTGTGGAAAAGTCGGACCCTCGGATTGCTGATCGCGCTTAGTGTGGTTGCGCTCGCGGCCGTTGAAGCGCGCGCCGAGTTGAGTTCTAAACAGGCGCGAAAAGCACTCACCCGCATGGCCGGACTCGAGTTAACCAGCGACGCAGTGCGCGTGAAAACGCTCACGCCGGGCGCACCGGCGGAAGTCACGGCCGACATTCGCAATGTTTTCAAGTTTGAACAGGATGAGCGCGGACGTTGGCGCATCGCTGAAATACGAACGGCGCAGGATCGTTGGGAATCGATCGATCTCATTGCTGACGCGGCGCGAGCCAGTCTCGCCACCACCGAATGCAACACTCCTGATCCGCCGTTCAAGGGCACGGCCGCGATCGACCCCAGCGTTAAGCGCGCGCGCTGTCTGATTGGCGCCTTAACAGGCATCGACGTTCCGTCCGACGCAGTGCGCATTCAGGAAGTTGATCCAATGCCGGTACCGCTTGCTTCGCGCGCGTCGGCAGTTGTAGTCGCCTGGATCAGGGTTACTGCGCGTTTAGTTAACGAGGGCAAAGGTTGGCAAGCGTCTGAGCTGCGCACGGGAACGCGCGATTGGGTAAAGCTGAAACCGCTGATCAATGCGCTGAACGAAAGGAAAGCAACCCAAGCGCGCATAGACATGGAAACTATGTCGCAGGCGCTCGAAGGCTATCGCCGCGAGCGTGGTTTCTATGTCGTGACCGACAGCCAGGCGGTTCTGATCGATCACTTGAATCCTCGCTATCTTGCCAAGATTATCCGTGTCGATCCCTGGAGTCATCCTTACAAATATGACGGCCAGCGCGATCGCTTTACCATTCATTCAGCGGGCGCCGACGGCAAGGATCTGACTGCCGACGATATTCAAGTGACGGGCCCTTACGCCCGTTAGCAAAAGACAGTAGACTAAAGTTCTTGACTGCCAATTGAAGTGGGTGTTAGCTTCGAAATGCGGCTCAGCTTTTTTAGCCGTTGGTTCAAACAGCCAAACGCCAACTGCATTAAGTAATGACCCCGCCAGTGGCGCAATTCAGCTAAGGTTATCCAAGCTTTGTTAGCTGGCAAAA
>JBDTTW010000321.1:0-1915 GCA_039930405.1 bacterium | reverse complement strand
CGTCCCGCCAACAACTGTCCGTGTGGTATCAACTGGCGGAGTATCGCCTTCGCTGATGACAAGCGCCCCCGCGCGCAGTTCCGGCGGCTGCAAAGTGATGTCCATTTGCAGATTCTGGCCGGAGATGATTGTTAATCCGACTCTTTCTTCCGGAGCAAAATTGGGGAAGAAAATTTTCAGATTGTAATTGCCAGGCGGCAGTTGGATCAGACGATAGCGACCCTCGCCGTCGGTCACCACAGTTCGTTCGATGCCAGTGCTTACGAGCGTCGCGGTGACCGTTGCCCCGGGGATGACGGCGCCGTTTTGGTCCAAAACGCGTCCGGTCATCGTAACGTTATCGAGGTCCTGCGCCGCAAGCTGCGGGGAATTCACAAGGATCGATACTACCGCTAAAGCGATCAGTGCTATGTAAAAGAAACGCGATCCTACCGTCATCATGTTGCAAGACCAGATGAGCGGCGATGAGATTCACAATCCAGCGGACATTCTTGCCGGCGCTAATAGTGAACTTTGAAACTCTAAGGGTGGGTGATGGTAGAGCTGTTTTAGAGCGATCAAGTGCATGCGAAATTTATCATGACGCAATGCAGAGAAACAAATTATTTAATTCTTTTGCCAAGAATCTTGTAGTGGCTTTAACCCCGAAACGCGCGGCGACGGAGCGCAGCGGTGCGGGTGACGGGTACCAGCGCATCGCTGGTGCCTTCGGCGGGTGGCTCGGCAAAGTTGGTTAACTCTTCGGCGTGTGACTGAAGATACTGGAAGAAGCGCTCGAACTCATGCTGCATTGCATCCATCTTTTCGCGCATGTTGAGAATAATTTCCACGCCGGCGAGATTCACGCCGAGGTCGCGCGTCAACGACAGTATTAGCTCGAGTCGTTCGAGGTCAGGATCGGTATAAAGGCGCGTGTTGCCTTCCGAGCGCGACGGCTTGAGCAGCCCTTCGCGTTCATACATTCTGAGCGTCTGCGGATGCAAACCATATTGATCCGCGACGGCGCTGATGGTGTATGTTTTGGCTTTACGCTTCATAACGGTAAAAAGTGAAAGGTGAAGAGTGAAAAGTATTTCGCGCTTTGCTTTTCACTTTTTACTCTTCACTTGTCACTCCAGTCCCATCTCTACTCGGGGGTTCTCGTCGTTAATCTTCGAATACTGCCGCAGGACTT
Organism: bacterium; assembly: GCA_039930405.1. Lineage (GTDB taxonomy): Bacteria > Acidobacteriota > Blastocatellia > Pyrinomonadales > Pyrinomonadaceae > PSRF01. Next base: position 741 of record JBDTTW010000321.1, on the reverse strand, counting down.
CTTTCGTTTCTTCCGAAATCACTTTCGGCACAATGATCTGCACTTCTACAAACTGATCGCCGCGCGCGCCCGGATTGCGCAGCGAAGGCGCGCCGCGCTGCTTGAGGCGAAATTTTTGACCTGACTGTGTCGAGGGCGGAATACGCAGTTGCGCTTTCCCTTCAACCGTCGGCACTTCAATCTTTGCTCCCAACGCTGCTTCCGGCACGGTGATGGGAACAGTCACATAAATGTTGTCGCCCTTGCGCGTGAAATATTTGTGCGAGCCGACGTTAGTGATGATGTGCAAATCTCCCGGCGGCGCGCCGAGTCGACCGCCCTGCCCTTTGCCCGGGATGCGCACGCGCGATCCGGTTTCGACGCCGGCGGGAATGCGCACCTTGACCGTTTCAGTTTTTGGCACCACTCCCTTGCCATGACACAACGAACACGGCGATCGCCTGCGGCCGGTGCCCGCGCAATCCGGACACTCCTGCGCAAAACGCAATCGTCCGCCGGCGCGTTGCACTTGCCCGCTGCCTTTACAGGTCGCACAGACCATCACCGGTCCACCAATGTCGCCCGCGCCGTTGCACCGGGAACATTGTTCCGAACGATTAACCGTTAGATTGGTAGTTAATCCCTTAATAGCCTCTGCGAAAGAAAGCGAGAGAGGCATTTCAATGTCAGCCCCGCGCTTCGGTTGTGGCCGCGGCGGTTCCTGTTCTTTCGCGCCCCCGCTAAAGAGATCTGCAAAGATGT
>JBDTTW010000320.1:0-13037 GCA_039930405.1 bacterium | reverse complement strand
CCAAACCCTTTCCCTGACCCCTTCCCAAAGCGAGAAGGGAACTCAGATGGGCGACGATAACCGATGACCGAGAGCACGAATCAGGAAGATCCAAAACATCAGGTTCAAGCGGCACGCGAAGCGTTCGAGCAGGAGTTCGAACGCTTTGTCCGCTTAACAGATAGTTCTGCCCCAGTACTGAGTTTGGCTGACGCCGAAGCGGAACAAAAAGCTCTGGCTGATTTGCGAACCCGGCACATGGGTAAGAAAAGCGCTCTGGCTGCCTGCAAAAAGCTTATTGGCAAGGTCGCCGCCGATGAGCGCGCCGCTTTCGGCCAGTTAGTACAACAGGCCGAGGCTGAGATTACCGAGCGAGTTACAACGGCCGACGAGACGCTTAGCAGTTTGCTGCAGTCAGCACGCCGTGAGCGCGACCGCATCGATGTGACGTTGCCGGGCCGGCGACCGCGGCAGGGACACATTCATCCGATAACCAGAATGCGAGAGCGCATCGAAGATATTTTTGTCTCGCTGGGATACGCAATTGAAGACGATCGCGAAATTGAGACGGATTTCTACAATTTCGACGCGCTGAACATTCCGGCAAATCATCCGGCGCGCGCGCCGCAAGACACTTTTTATACGACCGAGGGCTTTGCGCTTCGTTCGCAAACCTCGACCGTGCAGATTCACGCCATGCAACGACGCGGCGCCCCGCTGCGCATGATTGCCCCCGGACGTGTCTTTCGTCGCGACACACCGGATCCGACGCATAACCCGATGTTCTTTCAGGTTGAAGGTCTATGCGTTGACCGCGGGATCACTATGGCCCATTTGAAAGGAACCGTTGCCGAGTTTCTGCGACGCATGTTTGGCGCGGAAACGGTTACTCGTTTTCGGCCGTCATATTTTCCGTTTACCGAGCCAAGCGCGGAGTTTGATTTCAGTTGTTTCAAGTGCGGCGGTACAGGTTGTCGCATTTGTAAGCAGTCCGGCTGGATCGAGCTGGGCGGTTCCGGCATGGTCCATCCGAATGTCTTGCGGATAGCCGGCGTCGATCCGGAAATCTATTCCGGTTTCGCTTTTGGACTGGGAATCGACCGCATGTGCGCCTTGATGTACGGCCTGGACGATATTCGTCTGCTTTTCGAAAACGACGTTAGATTTCTGGAACAGTTTGACTAGCGAGTGAACCGTCAACCGTGAACCGTAAACAGATATTAAGGCCTTTTCTCTTTACGGTTTTCGGTTTCCGGTTCACGGTTTACGAGCATGCTGATTAGTTACAACTGGCTGCGCGAGCTTACCGGCACCAAGCTGACCCCGCTGGAATTACGGGAGCGGCTGACTATGGTCGGACTCGCCATCGATTCGGTCGCTGAGAGCGAGGGCGATTCGCTGCTGGACGTCGAGGTGCCTTCGAACCGGCCAGATTGTCTTTCGCACGTTGGCATAGCACGCGAAGTTGCAGTCATTGACAAGTCCAAAGTCCAATGTCCAAAGTCCAAAGTCGCGAAAACCGAAGGGAAAGCGGCCGTTTTCGCGAGCGTTGAGATAGCAGATGCTGACCTTTGTCCGCGTTACGCTGCCCGCATTGTGCGCGGTGTAAAGATTGCCCCGTCACCCGAGTGGCTTGCAAAACGTCTCAACGAGATCGGGCAACGGCCGATAAATAACGTTGCCGACATCACGAACTATGTGCTTCACGAGTTGGGCCAGCCGCTGCATGCTTTCGATCTCGCCAAACTTAACGGCCGGGAGATTATTGTTCGGCGGGCAGGCGCCGGAGAAAAACTGCAAACGCTCGATGACGCCAGCCGCACTCTCGATACCGAGATGCTGGTAATTGCCGACGCCGACCGGCCGGTTGCGCTTGCCGGAATCATGGGCGGTTTGGATTCAGAAATTTCAATGTCTACGGTCGATGTGCTGATCGAAAGCGCTTACTTCGATCCTGATTCAGTCAGGCGAACGGCGCGCAAGCTGGGCATGGACACTGAGGCATCGAAACGCTTCGAACGTGGTGCGGATTGTGAAAACGTCGTAAATGCACAGACGAGATGCGTGGAACTGATTTGCGAAATTGCCGGCGGCACCGCCACTGAAGACGCGATCGACGTTTATCCAAGTCCGTTGGCTGCCCGGTCAATAACGTTTCGGTCCGAACGGGTTGAGAGTTTGACGTCGCTGCGAGTTGCTGTGGGCGAGATGGATCGTATTCTGGTCGCACTGGGCTTCGTCAGCGGCACTGCGACAAAAGACAAAGCAAAAACATTTGTGGTTCCCAGTTGGCGCGTTGACGTCAGTCTCGAAGAAGATTTGGTTGAAGAGATTGCACGGCACGTTGGTTACGAGCACATTGGTTCCGATTTGCCCCCCTCCGCCATGGCCGGTGAGTATCAGCCGGCGGAGTTAAAGCGCCGCAAGATCCGGCGCGCCTTGACCAGTCTCGGTTTCGACGAGGCAATAAATCTTAGTTTCATCGACCCGACGCACGACGAGGTTTTTGCTCTGGCCGGGGTCAATCAACTCCCAAGCCAGGCACCCTTTGTTAAGTTGAGCAATCCCATTTTGGAGGACGCCGCCCGCATGCGGCCGAGCCTGCTGCCGGGGTTGTTGCAGTCGCTGCGTCACAACTTCAACCAGGGCACGAAAGACGTCCGTTTGTTTGAAATCGGCCGTGTTTTTGCGGGTTCTGAGGGAGCTGAACTGCCTCACGAATCCGAATCACTGGGTTTAATCGCCAGCGGCGGGGCCAGCGAGCAGGACCGCGCGCGGGCAACGCGTGAACTGGATTTTTACGACCTTAAAGGCGCGCTTCAAGCAGCGGTTTCCGCCTTGAATTTGCCGCCCCTGGTTTTTGCCGAAGCGGAAGTGAAACATCTGCGCGCGGGCCAGGCAGCAAACATCTCGCTTGCCGACGGATCAGTTATCGGAAGTGCCGGCGCATTGTCGGAAACAATTTCCGCTGGCTACAAATTTCGCCAGCGAGTGTTCGTTGCCGAACTTAACCTGACGCCCGTATTTGAACTTGCGGAACATGAAATCAAATACAGACCTTTGCCGCGCTATCCCTCAGTAGTGCGTGACGTAACGCTACTGGTCGGTCGCAGTGTTGGTTTCAGTGAACTGGTCGCCAAGATTGAGTCGCAGGAAATCGAAGACTACCAGCGTGTCCAACTGGTCGGCACTTATGAAGGGCAAAACATTCCGCCAGACAAACGATCGGTCACCTTGCGCGTCGAGTATCGTTCCGACCAGGGGACGCTGCGAGACGAAGAAGTGGAAGAACGTCACCGGCGTTTGTTGGATTCGCTGCTGCAGAAATTTAATGCCGAGCTTCATTAAAAATAAATCGCCTTTATCGGCGCAGATAGTCTTGCGCTTGACAGCGTGAAGTCGCATAATCGCCTCGCCGACGCGGATAGCAACACAAACTCAGAAAGATTAGTTAGATGATCGCACTTTCAGGACTCGAAAAGTTTTCTCATCTCGAAGATAAGATCTATCGGACCATCGAACTCACCAAGACGCTTCGTCTCGAGAAGGAGAGTCTCGAAAAAGAGCTTTCCAACATGCGCCGCAACCGCGGCAGCGTGCCGCGCGAACAGGAACGCCTGGAGAAACAAGTGGAAGCGCTGTTGGCCGAACGCGACATCATCCGCATGAAGGTTGAGGCGATGCTCGATGCGGTGGCCGCGCTGGATCCCGAACTGGCGGAGGAACTCAGATGACAACGGGGATTGCTGAAATGCCGAGCAAGAAAAGTGTCGAAACTTCAGCGCCGCCGATTATTCGCGTTGAAATCTACAATCAAACTTACAATATCCGCTCTGACGGCGACTCGGCTTACCTCACGAAACTGGCCGATTTCGTCGATAGCCGCATGCGCGAAATTTCATCGGGTACTTTGACGGTCGATTCGTTAAAGGTCGCGATCCTTGCCGCTTTGCACATCGCCGATGAGCTTCATCGCCTACAAGAAACCCACGAACAAGCCGATGCGCAATTGGCCACGCGCAGCGCCGAATGCGCCGAAATGCTGGACAAGCTATTAAAGGTCCGCAGCAATATCGCGCAGGAAAAAGGCGCCCCGGGAAGCATTTCGCTGGGCTGAGTCTCAAGAGACTTCCGATTGCCAATTGCCGATTGCCGATTGGCTTCCTGGCCAGCGTTAAATCAAAAATCGGCAATTGGCAATTGGCAATCGGAAATCTGCTACCTGCAATATTGCTTCATTACCTCAGTTTCGCCGGCCTGTGTTAGTATCCCACGCGGCGGAGGGAAATATTCTGTGGGGCCCGTCACCGAGTTACGATGATTGAGCCAACGCCGTTAAAATGGGAGACCGATGCCGCTTGCCAGTGCACTTCTTCAGCGTTAAGAATTGCCAGAGGCTGCGGCTCTTAAAGGTCACCCACCTGTACATGCAGGTTCAATTACGGCTCCGGAACGACCATCGCGGATGTCCCTCCTCCAACTAAGTCGTCAATAGTTTAAAGGCCGTAAATCGTAAATCGTGAATCGTAAATAGTGACTGAACTATCTCGATTGACGCCTTCCGGTTTGCGGCTTTTTACTATTTACCATTTACGATTTACGATTCACGGCGCTTATGAAAGTACTCATCATTGGAGACGTAGTTGCGAAGCCCGGCCGCCTGGCTGTGCTTGAGCGCATTCAGGATCTCCGCGAACAGCACGCCATCGACCTGGCAATCATGAATGCTGAAAACCTGGCGGGCGGATTTTCAGTTACACCGTCTCTTTGCGAACAGTTATTTACTTCCGGGATCGATGTGATGACTTCCGGCAATCACATCTTCGATAAAAAGGAAGCAGCGCCGTACATAGTCAAACAGCCGCGACTTCTCAGACCGGCGAACTATCCACCGAATACGCCGGGCAGCGGCATTTGGACGGGCGCTATCAACGGCACGAAGGTAGCTGTAATGAATCTGATGGGCCGCGTTTTCATGCCGCCCTCGGACGATCCGTTTCGGGCTGTCGATCAACTACTGGCCGACTTGCCCGACGACACGCGCGTTCGCGTGGTCGATATGCACGCTGAAGCTACTTCTGAAAAGGTGGCGATGGGTTGGTACCTTGACGGGCGCGTTTCCGCGGTCGTGGGCACGCACACTCATGTGCAAACTGCCGACGAGAGAATTTTTCCTAACGGAACGGGCTACCTAACGGATTTGGGAATGACGGGCAGCTACTCCGGCGTCATTGGCATGGAGAAGAAAGACGTTATCACTCGTTTCACTTCAGCCACGGGTAGAAGAGCAGAACATTCCACTGGAACGGTCAGGATTTGCGGAGCTGTATTGGATATAGATGAAGCTACGGGGCGCGCGCGAGAGATCACCCGATTGAACCTGGCGCATGATTAGAAATAAGAAGTTTAGAGTACAGACTTTAGTTTGCGATTTGGAAGCAGCAGACTAAAGGCTGGACTCTGAACTTCGCGCTTCAATTGGATCGCTTATGCCGGCCCTTCTTTGGAAGGGACGATCTCACCGCTGTTGGCTGATTTCAAAGTGGGAGGAGCCAGCAGGCGCTGAGCATACCCTTCCGGAATCGAGCGAACCCGGCCGGTTGAGTCGGTAATCACGTGCCCGGTTTCGCCTTCGGCGATGACTTGACCGTCGCTAGCCCGGACGATTTCGTAACCAAATCTCAGCGAGCGGCGCCTTAACTCCGTGATGTGAGTTCGAACCAGCAATTCGTCGTCGTAGTAAGCCGGCGCTTTATAACGGCAGTAACTTTCGGCCACCACCAGAAACGCGTCGTCGTTTTCTTCCATGTCGCGGTAGGCAAAGCCACGAGCGCGGCAAAAGTCGGTGCGGCCAATTTCAAACCAGATTAGGTAATTGGCATAATAAACAATCCCCATCTTGTCGGTTTCGGCATAGCGCACGCGAACTACCGATTCGTGCCACTCGCCGAAAACATTTTCAGGTGCGGGACTTGTCATCTGAGCGTTATACCCTCAAACTTTGGTCTTAGGATTCTTGCCGGCTGCGATTGTTTTGACGTTTAGCGGACTATAAGAGCGAAAGCCTGAAGATGTCAAAGAATATTAGTAGATTCCTGGCTGCAACGGCTGCCCTGGTGGTGCTTGCAAGCGGCGCCTTTGTCAATTCTCATAGGGTTACGCTGCAAGCCCAACAGCGCCCCGCAATTTCCAGCCACGCCGCCCGCGAGGCCGCGATTGTTGCCGCCACCGCTGCCGTGCTGGAAGAAACCAGCAAGATTCGCGAGTTGCCCATCCTGCAGCCCGTGAAAAGCGGGGCACAGTCGCGTGCGCAGATTGAAAATATGCTCGTTAAGAATTTGTACGAGCAAATGACGACCGGGGAAATGCACGCTACCGAGGTGGCCTATCGCAAATTTGGTCTGGCGCCTGCGACTTTTGAATATCGCCCGTTCATCATCAAGTTGCTGTTGGAGCAGATCGCCGGTTACTACGACCCGGTGACTCGAGAGTTTTATCTGGCTGATTGGTTGGAGTTGGAGACGCAAAAGCCGGTGATGGCGCACGAACTGACCCACGCGCTCCAGGATCAGCATTTCAATCTGCGCCGTTTTCAGAAGTGGCCGCACGGCGATTCCGATGCGCAGCTGGCCGCCCATTCGCTGATCGAAGGCGATGCCACCTTGGCCATGATGGTTTACATGGCCAAGAATCCGCTGGTCGCCCTGGCCTTCACGCGCTCGCTCAGCACCGGCGTGTCAACAGAACAATTCAATCAGGCCCCGCGCGCCCTGCGTGAGTCGTTGATTTTCCCGTACCTGCAGGGGAGCCAGTGGGCGACCAGCGTCTATAAGCGCGACGGATTCGCCGGATTGTCAAAAGCTTTCACGAACCTGCCGTTGTCAACGGAACAGATTCTGCACCCGGAAAAATATTTTACTTATGAAAGGCCATTGAAAATTACGCTGCCGGAGCTAAGCAGTTTGCTCAATAAAGCGGCGGCGGCGAATGGAGGTTCACCGGTGTCGCTACGGTCGCCATTCGGCACTCAGTACTCAGCACTCAGCACTTCTCCCTTGTGGCACCGCATCGATTCAGATGTAAATGGCGAGTGGGGCTATTATCTGCTGCTCGATCAGTTTCTAAACTCGCCGGCAGAATCGCGCCGGGCTGCGGCCGGATGGGCTGGCGATCGTTACGATGTTTACGAAGGCCCGGAACCGGGTCAGGCGCTGATCGCCCAAATCTCGGCTTGGGACACCGAAGCGGACGCGCGCGAGTTTTTTGATGCGTACGTGAAGCGAACCGAATTGCGGTATCCCAACTTAAAACTCTTGACCGACAGTCAACATCCAACATCCGACACCTTGAAAACCTGGCAAACGAATGAAGGACAAGTCGTCATGGAATTGCGCGGGTTGCGCGTCAGCATCATTGAAGGATTATCGCAGCAGGTTGATGCAAACAATTTATTAAAGGTGCTTAGGTCCTAGACGCTAATTGATTTGCAATCCGGCTCTGGCGATGAAAATAACTGACTCCAAACCCAAACAAAAGTCTTCCCGGCTAAAGGAACTGACCGCAGAGTTGCAGCAGCTTGAAGCGAAGCTGCGTCTTGGCGGCGGACCGGAGAAAATTGAGAAGCAGCACAAGCAAGGCAAACTAACGGCGCGCGAACGCATAGATTTGCTGCTTGATAAGAACACCTGTTCGCAGGAAATTGGGTTGCTGGTTGCTTACGATCAATATAAAGAAAACAGAAACCAGAAGTCAGAAGTCAGAAGTCAGGATGGCACCGCCACTCAGCACTTGGCGCTCGGTACTCAGAACCCCGATGAAGTTGGCGGCGCGCCGGCGGCGGGAGTCGTGACGGTAGTTGGTATCGTCGAAGGCAGGGAAGTGGTCATTGTTGCCAACGACGCTACGGTCAAGGCCGGGTCGTGGTGGCCGGAAACGATCAAGAAAATTCTGCGCGCGCAGGAAATTGCGATGCGCTGCCACGTGCCGATCATCTACCTGGTCGATTCAGCGGGCGTTAATCTTCCTTATCAAGGCGGCGTGTTTCCGGGACAATATGGCGCGTCGCGCATCTTCTATTACAACTCGATCATGCGGCGCTATTTGAAAGTGCCGCAGATTTCAGCGGTGATGGGACCGTGCATCGCCGGCGGCGCGTACCTGCCCGCGCTTTCCGACGTCATCATCATGGTTGAAGGCACGTCCTTCATGGGACTGGGCGGAGCGAATCTGGTGAAAGGCGCGACGGGCCAAACGATCGACAACGAAACTCTAGGCGGCGCGCGCGCGCACAATGAATTATCGGGCGTGGCCCATTATCGCGTAGCGGACGATAAGGCTTGCATCGCGAAAATTCGCGAGTTCGTTTCAGAGTTGCCGTTTAGAGCAGAGGGCGGCGCAGTGCGGTCGGTGCCGTTTGGCAAAGCGAAAACACCTGCCGAAAAGATCTACGAAATAATTCCCGAAGACCATCGCCAGCCCTACAACATGCGCGAGCTGTTGAATTGTTTGCTCGACGATGGACTGTTAGATGAGTTTCAGGCTGACTACGCGAAGGAGATCATCACCGGTCACGCGCGCATTCGCGGCATCCAGGTTGGGGTGATCGCAAATCACCGAGGCATGGTGAAGTCGCCCGGCGGTGGTCCACCGCGCTTTGGCGGCATCATCTACACTGAATCCGCCGAGAAGGTGGCGTACTTCATCGAGACTTGCAACCGTCACCAAACACCGCTGCTTTTTGTTCAGGACGTTTCGGGTTTCATGATCGGACCTGAAGCAGAACACTCCGGAATCATTCGCGCCGGCGCTCAATTCGTCGAAGCAATGGCCACGGCGCTCGTTCCCAAAATTGTCCTGACCGTCAATCACGCGTCGGGCGCTGGCTATTACGCCATGGCCGGACAGGGATTCGATCCGGACTTCATTTTTAGCTGGCCCACCGGTCGCATGGGCGTGATGGAAGGCGACTCGGCAGTGCAGGCAGTCTTCGGAAGTCAATTGGAAAAGTTAAAGGCAAAGGGCGAAGAGCCAGGCAGCGATCTTGAACAGGAGATGAATATTGTGCGCGAAACCTACGAGCGAGATCTCGACGCCAGGTACGCCGCCGCGCGCGGTTTTGTCGATGCCGTCATCATCCCCGAACAAACGCGCGATGCGCTCGAGTTAAGCCTGCGCACTGGTCTGAACAATGATGGACCACACCTTGGGCAGTTTGTGTTGCCGCCGTCACTGGTCTAATAATCTCTTTAGTCGTAATGATGAAGCAAAAAATTCGCATTGCAGCCGGACAGGGTTTCTGGGGTGACTTACCGGACGCGCCGGTTCGTCAGGTTGAAGGTGGTCCAATCGACTACCTCATGCTCGACTATCTGGCGGAGGTCACCATGTCGATCATGCAAAAGCAACGTTCGCGCGATCCTTCTGCCGGTTATGCAAAAGATTTTGTGCCGTTGATGAAGCAGATACTGCCGGCGTGTGTCGAGCGCGACATTCGCGTCACTGCAAACGCTGGCGGAGTTAATGTTCCCGGGTGTGCTGCGGCTGTCAAAGAAGTGGCGCGCGAACTTGGTCTCGGCGGGAAACTCAAGATAGGAATCGTGACCGGCGACGACATCATGCCGCGCCTCGATGAGTTGCTCGCGCGTGGCGTCGAGATGCGCAATATGGACAACGGCGCGCCGCTCGACACCGTTCGCGATCAAATCCAAAGCGCCAATGTGTACCTGGGAGCGGCGCCGCTGGTTGAGGCGCTTAACGGGGGCGCGCGCATCGTAATCACTGGCCGCGCGACTGATACGGGATTGACGCTCGCGCCGCTGATTCATGAGTTTGGTTGGGCCAGCGACGACTGGAACAGGTTGGCGGCGGGGACGATTGCCGGACACATTATTGAGTGTGGCGCCCAGTGCTCAGGAGGGAACTGCCAGTACGAGTGGCGCAGTATTCCTAATCTTGCGAACGTCGGGTTTCCTCTGGTTGAGGCAGCCCCGGACGGCAGTTTTGTGATTACGAAACATGAACGCACCGGCGGCTGGGTGGTCATTCCTTCTGTTAAAGAGCAACTGGTTTACGAGATGGGCGACCCGCGCGGTTACATTACGCCGGATTGCGTGGCGGACTTTACGACTGTGCAGCTCGAATATGAAGGCCGCGACCGGGTCCGCGTTTTTGGCATCGAAGGCCGGCCGGCGACCGATACTTTCAAAGTCTCAATCAGTTACTCGGCCGGATACAAGGCAGTCGGAACGCTCGTCTACTCCTGGCCAGACGCGTTCGATAAGGCACAAGCCGCAGACCGAATCCTAAGAGGACGTCTGGATCGACTGGGCCTACAGTTTGACGAGATACTGACGGAGTTTGTGGGCGCGAACGCGACGCATGGACCACTCGCGGGAAACCCATCGCCCGATCTTCCGGAAGTTCAATTGCGCGTTGGCGTGCGCGGTCAGAACCGGTCGGACGTTGAGAGATTTACCAGGGAGATCGCGCCGCTGGTCTTGACCGGACCACCGGGCGTAACTGGCTTTGCGGGCGGCCGTCCGAAGGTTGAAGAGATTGTTGCGTACTGGCCGGCGCTGATTCCAAAGCATGAGATTGAACCCAAGGTAGAATTAATAGAGGTATAGGAACCAGAAGTTAAAAGAAATTTGTTATATCTCATTTGACGTTTCTCATTTGCCCGCAATGACAAATGATCTATGTCAAATGAGAAATGATAAATGCCTTCGTTCCAATTAACGCTGATGAAGATTCAACTGGTAAAACTTGCGCACGCGCGTTCCGGCGACAAAGGCGACACGGCGAATGTCGGTTTGATTGCTTTCAACGATGAAATCTATCCGTTGCTCGTGCGCGAAGTAACTGCAGCGCGGGTTAAGGAACACTTCAAAGGCATTTGCAAAGGCGACGTAGAAAGATTTGAGCTGCCAAACCTTGGCGCCTTGAATTTTCTGCTGCATCACAGCCTGGGCGGCGGCGGCACGCTGTCGTTGATGACCGACGCGCAGGGCAAGACTTTTTCGACTGCCCTACTGCGAATGATGATCGACGTTTCTGATGAAGAAGCGCGGTCACTTGAACTGATATCCTGATCAATCGATCGTTCCCTGATGACCAACGAAACCCCAGTCGTTCTTTACGCTGTCGCAGGCGCAGTCGCCACGGTCACTCTTAATCGTCCCGAAAAACGTAACGCCCTCAACGACGCGATCATCGAAGAGTTAAAGACTTCCTTGCGCAAGGCAAACGGCGACTCATCGATTAATGCAATCGTTGTTACGGGTGCCGGTAAAGATTTTTGCTCAGGCGCCGACCTCGCGGCTTTGCAAAAAATTGCGGAGGGTTCTGTCGCTGAAAACGCTGAAGATGCGCGCTCGTTGCTGGAGTTGTTCACTTTGATCAGATCGGTAACAGTGCCCGTAATTGCAGCGGTCCGTGGAAAGGCCCTTGCCGGTGGCTGTGGACTTGCGAGCGCCTGCGATCTTGTCCTGGCTTCCGCCGACGCCCGCTTCGGTTATCCGGAAGTGAAGATAGGTTTCGTGCCGGCGATGGTAACCGCGATTCTCCGGCGCAATGTTTCCGAGAAGCGCGCTTTCGAGTTGCTGACACATGGAGCCGAAATCGACGCTGAAACCGCCCAGGAATTTGGACTCGTCAATCAAGTTTTTGCAGACGAAAGCTTCGACGCTGAAGTCAGCGACTATGCTGGTCGGTTTGAGAAGTTGTCACGTTCGGCGGTCAGTCTCACCAAAACTCTCTTGTATCAAATTGACGGTTTGGCCTTCGCGGAAGCACTCGAGGCCGGCCTCGATGTAAACGTAATTGCGCGCATGACCGCGGACTGCCGCAAAGGAATCGACGAATTTCTTGCAAGAGCCAGCAGTTAGACGACCATTTTCGCTAGTCTTCAACTCCAGAAAACGAAATACTGAGATTCCAGAATTTTGAATTTTATTCAGATTGTCCTGAAGTTTCCTTAAGGTTTATTCGGATAAGGCTCGCTGCTCAACGCGAGCTATGTGCTTTCCAGTTCGAGATCCTAGGGCGGGCAGCCAGTAGCTTCCTATTCCAGCTCCAACATTAACGTCACCCGCGAAAGACAGTTTCTCCCGGAGGAATTTGGTCCGACACGCATCGACGAGCGCCACAGGGTGGTCATTAGTGGCGTTTTCGATCTGCCGGGTGGCTTTCAACTAGCGCCCATCATGCAACTGGCCAGTGCCAGACCGTATTCCCTGGTCACTGGCTTCGACATTGACTCTGATGGGCGATCCGACGTTGATCGAATCTGTGCCAGCGCAGACCCAATGGCGGTATTCGCAGCGCGTGGGAACCTAACAGCACTCAGAGCACTTAACCCTCTCGGCTGCCAACAAGCTAAGGTGAACGGCCAGCGCTCGGGATTTGTTGTGGACAGCACGGGCAATATTAGGAGCAAGAGCGGTCGCTACTTCAACACCGATCTAAGAGTCAGTAGACCTTTTCGCATCGGGGAGCGGGCCAATCTCAACGCGTACATTAACTTCTATAATCTGTTCAATACGGAGAATCTGTCCTTTGCCGATCAGCGCGGGCGGAGTTTCGCCACTTCCACCAGCGGGTTCCTACAGCCGCTCACTCTATTCGGCCCAGGCTTCGGCCCACCAGTGGGTATTCCACTGACTGTCCAGTTGGGCGCGCGCTTTTCATTCTGAGCGGTTGGGTAAGCTTGCGACTTGCGACTTGCTAGCTGTCTATGGGCGCTGGACTTAGTGTCCGGCGCCTATTACTTTGCCATCGTTTTGCTCATTCCGATCGCGCATTCAAGCACAGAATCGGCGACCTCACGAACTAATCCAAATGTAAGCGCTTCGTAGGCGTTAAAGTGCCGGGCAGTCACAAAACATTCAAGGGCACGCGCCCGGCCAATGACCAGATGTAGTCGTTGCGTCCCGCCCCAACCGGTAATGATTCCCAGGCGCGCGCCGGGGTGTTGAAAGACAGCTTGCGGTGAGGCGATACGAATGTCACACGCGAGCGCCAGATCCAATCCACCACCCATGCAATAGCCGTTGATCGCG
>JBDTTW010000319.1:0-5897 GCA_039930405.1 bacterium | reverse complement strand
AGCTGGCTGAGCGATTCGTTCAGTTGGCTCTGAAGCGCAGCGATCTCCTGCTTGATACCACCGAGGCGCCCTTCAATATAACTTTCAATATCGCGGCGCAGGCTATCTTCCAATTGTGCGCTTACCACAGGTTATTCCTCCGTTTGACGGAATTTTTTGAGGCGTTCATGGTGAGCATCCTACGCGGACAGAACGCTTATCACGGAGACTTTGCGGGGGGCTGTTCGTCTCTTGAACGATTATGGACGCGTGCTATTCGGAGAGTCAAGATATCGTTTCCGGAATGCAGATTGACACATTTTTGGCCCTACGTTATAAGTCGCACAAGTAAAACGACGAAGTTTTATGCCCAGTACCGTCCTCATTGCCGACGATCACGATGACAATCGCGAGCTGATGCAGATCCTGCTTTCGGCCGCAGGCTACGACGTGCACGAAGCGCGTAATGGTAGTGAATGCCTGAGCCTGGCCCGCGAACACCTGCCGGATTTGATTGTGATGGATTTGTCCATGCCCGGCCTGGACGGTTGGGGAGTACTCCGCGAACTCAAAGCCGATCGGCTTACGCTGGAAATCCCCTGCATGGCCGTCACGGCACACGCCGATCTGGATAGAGGTCAAGCCTTGAAGACCGGCTTCAGCGCCTATGTTTCAAAGCCGTTCAGCAGCGAACACCTGTTGGAAACTGTTGCCAGTCTCCTCGCAACGTCAAGCAAGTGAACGAAAAGTCTCACGGCTTTGAGGCCGGCAGTCCGCCAGCGTAACTTACTTCTGCGAAATCACAACCTGTTCGATCGAAGCCGGCAGCGCCTGAATCTCGCTGCGGGCAAAGCCGGCGTTAGCAAACATCTTTTCGAATTCGGCGAAGGTGTAGGCATCGCCGCCCTCAGTGCCACCGAGCATCGTCACGCTGAACGAGGCGGCGTCCGGAGGCGTGATGCGATCGTCATTCGGCACAAACTCAACCGTCGCCACGCGTCCTCCATCCTTGAGCGCAGCATTAACCTTTCGCAGCAGCGTTTCGTTCGTTGGAATATCAAAGTGATGCAGGAAGTTTGTTAACAACACCAGGTCATAGCCAGTGCCGTAATCCACTTCAAAAGCGCTGCCGGCAAGAGTTGAATACCTGTCGCTGACGCCGGCGTCTTTTGCATTCTCAACGGCCACTTCCAACACCGGCGCCCAATCCAGCGCCACGACCTCGGCCTGCGGATTGTTTTTCGCGAACTCGATGCCGTAGAGACCGTGACCAGCGGCAATGTCGAGCACTTTCAATTTGGCATCGGCTTTGGGATCAATCATCTTTGCCAGCATCTTTGCCGGCAGCGCCATCATCGGCGCCATCGCGCGCGCAAACTTTACCCAGATGGGATTTTCAGCCGAGACGGTGCCGCCCTCTGAACTTATCGTGCCGCCCTTGCGGACAATCGCTGCAAAATTTCTGAAGGCGTCGGTTAGTTCCGGTGTCGAAACGAACCCGGTCACACCGCCTACATAAGCCGGCGAACGCTGGTCGAGAAAAATCGCCGAGTCCTGCGTCAGGCAGTAACGGTTCGCTTCTTTGTTTAGAAAACCCATGATGCACAAAAAGTCGCAAAGTATGCGCGTGCCTCGTTCAGAGGCGTCGCAGCGCTTCCCGATTTCGGGGGCGGTGCTGTTGCCTTCGCCAATCGCGGTGAAGACTTCAAGCTCGATTGCGGCTTTCAACGCTTCCGTGCGCTGATAGGCGTTGATGGTTTGGAAAAATAATTGCGGCGA
Source organism: bacterium (assembly GCA_039930405.1). Taxonomy (GTDB): domain Bacteria; phylum Acidobacteriota; class Blastocatellia; order Pyrinomonadales; family Pyrinomonadaceae; genus PSRF01. Next base: position 4,139 of record JBDTTW010000319.1, on the reverse strand, counting down.
TGGTTGTTGTGTTGCTGGACTCGACATGATTCACCTTTCCTGTTTTAAGAGTTATCCGCAGATTACGCAGATTTCACAGATTCCGTAAGAACATAAAACCGCTGAGCTCACATGCCCAGTATTTATGTAATCTGCGTAATCTGCGGATAATATTTTTGCTTAGGGCGTTAGCGCCCGGAAAAACTCAATTCCTGAATAAGTCACTCGCATGGCGCGCCCATCCACTATCGTATCAAACACGACTCGGTCAACATCAACCGCCTGACCATCACACGGAACACGCGCGGCTCAATTGCTTCGAGTGATTGCAAGCCTTCGACGAGCAGTTGGCCTTTGCGTATGACCAGCCGCCTGCTTTCGTACCACGGACTATCAGAATGTTAGTGGCCGGCATAAGCGTCCCACTCCGCCGGGTACGGAAAGGTTTTCGGCGAGTTGTAGAATCGCGATAGCAACAAAGGACTTCGAAATCGAACCAATCTCAAAGAGCGTTTCCGGCTGAACTCTCAAACCAGCTTTGACGTCAGCGAATCCGTATTGCGAAGTGCGCAAGAGGCGTTCGCGATTCGCCAGTGCCAGCGTCATTCCCGGCGCGCCTGTTTCGTTCAGGTGGCGCGCAATGAATTTATCAAGCCGCTCATAGGCCTCGTGAAAGCCAGGGGACGATGCCCTTTCATAACTTACTGAGGCTGCGATTACTGGCCGCGCGGAGAACTGGTGAAGCACCGCCAGGCCGACGCCGGCTTTGAGTCCACCCACGATCAGTTGACGTGTGGTGATGCTCGTCATGCAGGCAAGCCTTTTCGCGCGATCGCTTCCATTACATTGGCAAAACGATCGAGCTCGCCAAGCGTCGTGTAAACGTTTGGCGTGATGCGCAGGCCCTGAAACTCTTCATGAATAATCGGCGTGGTGAAGATGCGATGCTTGTCGAAAAGGTAACTTCCGATCGCGCTGGGATTCACACCCGCTATGTCCACGTTGGCAATAGCGCATGACTGTTGCGGCTCGAATGAAGTGTTGAAGCGAACCTTAGGCACATCTTTCAGCCGATTCATCCAGTAACGCGACAGGTATCTCAGTCGCGCTTCTTTCCGTTTACCGCCAATACCGTTGTGAAAGAGTAGCGCTTCACCGATAGCGAGTTTTGGCGCGGCTGAGTGGGTACCAATTTCTTCAAACTTACGAATGTCGTTTGCTTGTTTTGATTCGGCGGCCATTAGCGGCCAGACCTTCGCAATCTTGTCGCGTTTGATGAAAAGTAAACCGGTGCCCTTGGGTGCATAGAGCCACTTGTGCAGGCTGGTGCCAAAGTAATCGCAGCCGAGGTCTTTCTGTTGGAAATCAAACTGCGCGAATGAATGTGCGCCATCGACGATGGTTTCGATTCCTTTCGCGCGCGCCATTTCGCACACGGCTTTCACCGGTGTGATCTGGCCGGTGATGTTTACCTGATGGGCCATCAGGATCAGGCGCGTGCGGTTTGTAATCCCTTTGGCGAACGCCGCCGTTATCTCTTCCAGGTTCTTTGGCGGAATGGGTATCTGGACCAGCTTCAGCACCAGGCCTTCGCGCTTTTCGCGCTGGCGCAAAGTTGTCAGCAGGCGCGGATAATCCTGAGTCGTCGTTAGAATTTCGTCGCCGGATTTGAAGTCCATGCCCATCAGCAAAACTTCAAGCGACTCGGAGGCGTTGCGCGTGATCGCAATCTCTTCGCGGTCGCAGCCAAACATTTCCGCCAGGCCGGTGCGGATCGTTTCCGACTGCGGCTCGAGTATCTGCCACATGGTGTAGGCGGTGGCGTCTTCCTGTTGCCAGATGTAACGCACCAGCGCTTCCGTAACGATGCGCGGGCTGGGGCAAACTCCGCCGTTGTTCAAATTAATAATTCCGCGCGTTACCGAAAACGAGTTTTGAATGACAGCCCAGTAGTCTTCATCCAGCGCCGCTTGCTCGGGCGTCAGATGCGCAACACTGTTCGACGCCGCAACAACTTCTTTGAGCAGCGAAGCAACGGTCGTAGAAGAAAGCGCCGCAAGGCCGAGACTCTTGCCGGCGAGCGAAATAAAGCTGCGGCGCCTGAAAGTAGATGGGTAATTCATAAATCGTTTTGCCACCCCACGATAAAGTGGACATGATTCACAAGATTACCAAGATGAGAACCCAGGACATTTTCCATATTGGTTCTGAATCTTGTAGATCCTGTTAATCCTGTCTAATCATTTCGCTTCGTAAACAATCTCGCCGCCGATGATTGTCATCAGGCAACGCGTCCTCAAAATTTCTGCTTCCGGAATTCTCATAATGTCGGCAGAGAGAATAGTAAAGTCCGCCAACTTGCCGACTTCAATCGAACCGCGCAGCTTTTCTTCAAACGCCGCAGAGGCGGCCCAGCTGGTGAACATCTTGATTGCCTGGTCGCGCGTCAACGCTTCTTCCGGATGCCAGCCTGCGCTTGAAAATCCGTTCAAATCTTTGCGGGCCACCGCCGCATAAAACTCAATCATCGGCTCGCCACGTTCGACTGGAGCATCGGAACCGCCGGGAATAATCGATCCAGACTTAACAAAACTCTGCCACGCGTACGCGCCCGCCAGTCTGTCGAGCCCCAGACGCGCTGGAGCGAAATGCAGATCGCCGATCGCGTGCGACGGCTGCATTGAAGGAATGACTCCGAGTTTCGCAAAGCGCGGGATGTCCGTTGGATTCACAATCTGCGAATGCTCGACGCGCCAGCGCGGTTCCTTGATTTTCCATTCAGCCTTTGGCACTGCCTTCATCGCCTTTTCGTATTCGTCGATGATGAAGCGGTTGCCGCGGTCGCCGATCGCATGCGTTTCCACCTGAATGCCGGCGCGCAAAGCTTGCTGCAGAATCGGCTGCAGCGTTTCCTCTTTAATCGTCAGGAAACCCGAGGTGTCCGGCTTGTCAGAATATGGGGCCAGCAGTGCTGCACTGCGCGAACCAAGCGACCCGTCAGCATAAAGTTTGATCGAGCGCACCGTCAGGCGATTGCCATAAGCGCCAATGATTGGACCATCCTGGAAAAGGCGTTGCGCTTCGAGTCCGGGCGCGGATACAGCTTTGTAAATACGCAGCTTGATTTGGCCGGCAGCGTAAAGTTTCTTGTAGAGATCGATTTCTCCATAACTGCCACCTGGGTTCTGCACCTGAGTCCACCCCAAACTAACATCGCGGTTCACGCCGAGCACGATCGCGCGCTCTTCATCAGCCACAGTGGTTGCGGGAATGTAATTCCGCACCAGGCCCTGAGCGGCATCGAGCAACATCCCGTTTGGCTCGCCGCTCTGTTTGTCTTTTGTTATTTCACCGCCGAATGGATTGGCCGTATTTTTGTCGATGCCCGCGGCCTTCAAGGCAGCGCTGTTAACGACGATCCCATGCCCGTCGGCACGCGTCAGCACAACCGGATTATTCGGCGCGACTTTATCGAGGTCCCAGCGCGTCGGAAACACCGGCGGCCGCCAGAACGTTTCAATCCAACCGCGGCCGGTGACCCACTCGCCCGGACGTGCCTGGTCCACGCGCGCTTTAACCTTCGCCAGAAACTCTTCAAGACTGTTGACGCCTTCGAGGTTGAGCGTCATCTCGCGAAAGCCGACGCCTTCGAGGTGATGATGCGCGTCGGTCATTCCGGGCACAACGGTTTCGCCATGAAGATCAATGACGCGCGTGCTTTTGCCGATGTACTTCTGCACCCCGGCGTTTGACCCAACAAAGACAATCCGATCAGCTTTTATCGCAACTGCTTCGGCGTGCGGTTGCCGCTCGTTAACCGTGTAGATGTTGCCGTTTTTGAGCACCAGATCGGCGGCTGGAGCCTCCGCCGGGGCAGGCGCAAACATAAAAGCCGAGAGAATTATGAACAGGAGAAGAGCCAAAGATTTCATTGTGTGAATGACGAGCGCGAAGAATGTTTGCAGAGCGCCAGCTTTATATCACTTGCGCGCCGGAAAGAGTAGGCCCACGATATTAAATCGGCAATCAGAAGAACCCACTCGCTACCGCGATGTGGTACTGACTTCATGGCACGACGATGATGCTAACCAAACTGCACCACGACCATAAGTTTGCACTATAATCACGCCAAACATTTGCGACAGAATTGGAGAACGCGT
>JBDTTW010000318.1:0-2241 GCA_039930405.1 bacterium | reverse complement strand
CATTCGCGCCGCGAGTATTGCCTGATCGAGCTCTTGCATCATCTCGTAGCTGTAAGTGTTTGCCGGTGGATCGTTGAGGGTCAGAAATGCAATTCCCTTTTCCGCGCGATACTGGACCAGCTCGCTTGAGTTTGATTTAACTTGTGCTGGAACTTCCGCCATCTTCCTGCTTTTCCTCAAACTTATTTAAGTTCGCTCGAACCACGCCAGACACTCATGGGCTGTTCCCTCGATTGCGGCGCAAAGTGTAGTGCTTCCCGCGACGATCCGGCAATGAACCCATGCAGGAACAAGCGCGTCACATTCTCAACCAGCTCAGAAACTTTTAGTTTACCCTTGGGATCATACCAGTTGTAAATCCAGTTCATCATGCCAAACAAGGCGTAGGTGGCGACGGTCAAATCTACTTGCGGGCTGCCCGTTTCGGTCAGTTGCAGATCTTTCAGAATCCGGCGCGCGAGTTTGGTGTATTTGTCCTTCTTGGTCGAAACGTGCACATGCAAGTCGCCGGCGAGCGATTCAGCCTCGTGCGAAAGCACTTTCATTTCAGCCATGTTAGCCGCAAAGAAAGAAAGATGGTTTTCGATAAAGATGCGCAGCCGAGCGAGCGCATCAGTTTCACTGCGCAGGCGCTCTTCCAGACTCTCGAGCACGCGGCCAAAGCAGTTGTCCTGAATCAGGAACAACAACTCTTCTTTCGACTTGCAGTAATGATACAGCCCGGCGAGGCTGACGTTGGTTGCGCGCGAAATGTCGCGCATGGTGGTCGAGTGATAACTCTTCTCGGCAAAAATACGCGCCGCGTTACGCAGGATGAACTCCAGCTTTTGATCGTAACGGGAAATTTCGGATTTCGAACTTCGGATTTCGGATTTAAGACTTTCATCCATCCTGTTTTGAAAAACTTCCTTCATGGTAAATCAGAGTCCGCAATTCGAAATTCGAAATCCGAAATTCATAGTCGAACATATTCAAACTCAAACGGCTTGCCCTTGATACCAGTTGCCGGCGGCGCAATCCAATTCGCAATCTTGCCGGGCTCAATCACCGGATGCATCAAGCTGCGCACGTATTCGCGATCCGCAACACTGGGCAGCCATTCGCCCTTGCGCTTCTCAAAATCTTCCTGCGAAATCAAGTTTCCCTCGAGGTCAAAATTGTGTCCCGCGTACTCACCGACGTGTCGATGAAAACGGTTATTCGGAAGAAACAGACGCTCGCTGCGGCCTTCATCGGCCAAACTCTTGTTCCAACGCGCCAGACCCTTTTCGCAGTCCTTCACGTACTCAGTGCGCAACACTTCGTTCAACGCGTTGCGCAGAGGCACTTCCGAATCCTTGATCTGATTGTCTTCGACGACTTTCATGTTAAAGATCTGATTGGCAGCGAGGTGGTCGTCATACTGCTCCTGCTCTTTGTATCTTCCTTTGAGGCCGGCCGCGAAAAAGTCCGCTGAGTTCGAACTAATCTCGCCGCCAAACAAATCGAGCGAATAACTAAACCAGAAATTTACGTAGCGCTGAATAATAGCGAGCGGAATGCCGCCCAGTTCCCGCACGTCGCCCTGGTTCATAAGTTGCGCAGTGCGTTTGACGACCCGGTTGATGCCGGTGTCGCCGACGAACATGTGGTGCGCTTCTTCAGTCAACATAAACTGACAAGTGCGCGCCAACGGTTCAAAACCGGACTCCGCCAGCGCCGACAATTGATACTTGCCATCGCGGTCCGTAAACATCGTGAAGCAGAAAAAGTTCAACCAGTCGTCACAAGGCTGATTAAAGGCTTCCAGGATGCGCGGCTTGTCGGGATTGCCGCTGCGCCGTTCGAGCAAGGCATCCGCTTCGTCGCGGCCGTCGCGTCCAAAGTAACGTTGCAGCAGATAGACCATGGCCCACAGATGCCGGCCTTCCTCAACGTTGACCTGAAACAAATTGCGCAAGTCGTAAAGCGAGGGACAGGTCTTGCCGAGCTCTCGTTGTTGTTCGACTGAAGCAGGTTCGGTGTCGCCCTGGGTGACGATGATGCGTCGTAGCGCGTTGCGAAATTCGCCGGGCACTTCCTGATAAACCGGCTGGCCATAGTTGTCGCCGAATCCAATTTTTGCGTCAGCCTCAGCCGGCTTTAAGAAAATGCCCCAGCGGTAGTCGGGCATCTTCACGAAGTCGAAGTTGGCCCAGCCGTCCGGTTCGACGCTGATCGCGGTGCGCAGATAGACGTCCTTTTGTTGAAAGCCATCAGGGC
>JBDTTW010000317.1:0-7207 GCA_039930405.1 bacterium | reverse complement strand
GTCGTCAATTGAGGTCCGCCCGCGAACTAGAGGTTCCGGTCATCATTCACACCCGCGAGGCGGAAGCCGAAACGATTGAGGCGCTGCGAACAGAATGGTCCGGCGCGGGATTGCCGGGCATCATGCATTGCTTCAGCGGCAGCCAGTGGCTGGCGGACAAAGCGGTTGAAATAGGCATGCTGATTTCCTTTTCCGGAATTGTGACCTTCAAAAAGGCAGATGATTTGCGGGCCATTGCGCGCAGTGTTCCGCAGGATCACTTGCTGATTGAAACCGACTGTCCTTACCTGACGCCGGTGCCTTATCGCGGCAAACGAAACGAGCCGGCTTATGTAGTCGAAGTGGCGCGGTGCCTTGCGGAATTGCGTGAAATCAGTCTTGCAGAGGTTGGTGAAATCACCTCGGCAAATTTCGCGCGCCTGTTCGGGTTGCCGGTACCCGCGTTCTAGCGACAACTTTCACATGCTCGCCTTTTGATGTTATTCTCAAAGGCCAAACAATCTTCCATTTGATCGGCGTTATCTAAAACCGTAATGGCCCAGCAAAATTCTTTCGACATCGTCTCCGAGGTGGATCGCGCCGAAGTAAACAACGCAATCCAGCAAACGGTCAAAGAAGTCCGGCAGCGCTTTGACTTTAAAGGCAGCACGGCCACTGTCGTTATGGAAAAGGATGAGTTGGTGCTGACCGCCGAGGACGAAACCAAGCTGCGAAACATGAATGACATCCTGCAGCAGAAACTGGTGCGACGAAGTGTGCCGCTCAAGGCGTTGAGTTATGGCACGGTCGAACCGGCGGCAGGTGGCAGCGTCCGGCAACGGGTACAGATTCAGCAGGGCATCCCGCAGGAGAAAGCGAAGGAAGTTGTTAAGTTCATCAAGGATTCAAAGGCGAAGGTGCAGGCATCGATTCAGGGTGACGTGGTACGAGTTTCCGGTAAGGATCGTGACACGCTTCAGGACATTATTGCCAAACTAAAAGCAAAAGATTTTGGCATCGACATGCAGTTTTCGAATTACCGGACAAACTGATCCCGCTTTCAATCATACGAATGCACGCAGCCGAACAAAGCGCAGTTCTTGAAGAAGCAAGGCTCTCCGCCAAGCGCATCTTCAGTCTAATCGAAGCCGATCTGGTGCAGGTTGAGACAGAGTTTGAACGTCAGGCACGTTCGAACGTTCAGGTTATCGCGTACCTCGGTGACTACCTGCGCGAGTCAGGTGGCAAACGCGTCAGGCCGGCGCTAACGATTCTTTCCAACTACGCAGTTGGCGGCGATGGTTCGAGTTACAACTCCATTCGCATGGCGACGGTAATGGAGTTTTTGCATACGGCCACGTTGGTCCACGACGACATCATCGACAAAGCGGACACACGCCGGAACCGGCCAACCGTTAATGCGCTTTATGGAAACGAAACTGCCGTCCTGATGGGCGACTGGCTTTACATGTCTGCGTTCGAAACCAGTCTCGCCGAGCGATCGTTATCGATTCTCGACATTCTGACGCGCGTTACGCGCAAGATGACTGAAGGCGAGTTGCTGCAGTTGACGACGCTGAATCGCACGGATGTTTCCGAGCAGCACTACCTCGACATCATTCAACGGAAGACTGCGTATCTCTTCAGCGCCTGTTGCGAAGTCGGTGGCATACTCGGCAACGCCGGCGAAATGGAACAGAAGGCGCTGGCCGATTATGGTTTCAATCTGGGTATGGCATTCCAGCTAACGGACGACTTGTTGGACTTTACCTCGAGCGATGACACGCTGGGGAAGGGAGTCGGCGTCGACCTGCTGGGCGGTAAGGTAACGCTGCCCTTGATTTATTTGATGGCCGCGGATTCATCGGGGCGCGATTTAGTCGACGCTGTTATGACTGATGGCAACTATGGGCGTATAGAGCGGCCGCGATTGTTGGCAGCACTGGAGCGGGTTGGCGCTCTCGAACGCGCCAGAACTCGCGCGGATGAATACGCCGAAGCGGCCGGACGAGCGATCGGAAATCTGCCGGCTTCTGAATATTCCCAAGCTCTGCAATCAATTCCTGCCTATGTTCTCGACCGCGATCGCTAAGCTTAATTTGGACCGCGGCGGCTTGACGCCGCTTTTCCCTTCGGCGGCTTGACGACGAAGCAGAGGCCCAAATGTCCAGTGTTTTCTTGAACGGCTAGCCAGGGTAACTTGAAAAGCGGCGTTGAGCTGCTCACTCTAAATTAGAGCAAAGTGGCTCCAAGCCGCCTCAGTCCAAATAGTATTGTGCAAACACATAAATCCCTTTAAGATTCGCGCAATGATTGATCGGCCCAACGAAAACCTGCTTTCCCGCCTGGAACAGAGCCTGCGCCAGTCGCGCGCCGCGCGCATGCACTTAGCGGCACGACTGCGAGAATTGGAAGCCGAAGCCGATTCCGTGCGCGCAGAGTTAGCGGAAATGGACACGCTTGCCAGTCAAAGTGAAGCCGCCATCTATCGGCTGTTGTCGTCGGTGCTGGCTTCAGGTACCACGTCGCTGGGGTTGCCGTCGGATGCTGAATTGGAAGCCGCGATGCGGCAGTCACCAGCGCCCGCGCGCATGCCGCTGGCGCATGAAGTTACTCGTCAGACGATTCCCTCATTGCGCCCAAACACGGAAGCGATCAGCGATCGGTTTGCGGATCGCACTATTCCCCAGGCTGTAACACTGTTGCTTCGCGAAGAGGGCGGCCCACTGCACGTGAACGAGGTCTACAACCGGCTGCTGGAAGGTGGCTTTCGCTTCACCGGGCAGAATCCCACGATCAGCATCGCCGTCTCACTCAATCGAAACACGCGCTTCCGTAAAGTCGCGCCCGGCACTTTCGACCTGATGATTCGCGACGCCTCGAAAGCGTCATAGGCGAGCGAAGTCCCACGAACCAAAGCTGTAGATTTCCCCTTTCTCATCTAACATTTCTCATTGGTGGCTTCACTTTTCCGGGTGAAGTTGGCTTTCGCTCCAGTGGAGCGAGATGTTTATAGCTAATGCTCTCAACCCGATAACTCGCGCTCCAGCGGAGCGCAATGTTTCCCACATTGGCGGGGAGACTGACTTATGTTTCGCTCCGCTGGAGCGAGGAAAATCTCTTGGCGCTCGCCCGTTCTATAAACATCTCGCCCCTAATGGGGCGAAGAGCAACTACGATCTATTGCATTTCGAACTTGAATTCGCGAATGACAAATGGAAATGAAATATGAGAAAGCTCCTACCTCGCACCTGTTAGCTGAGTCCACCCCAGCACCATCTTGGCGTTCCCCGGGCGCACCACTACAATGCAATCATGCGCGCAATGATTCTTTCTGCCGGTTACGGCACACGGCTGTGGCCGCTGACGGAAGATCGCACCAAGCCTGCCATCCCTATCCTGGGGAAACCACTCGTCGGTTACGTTGCTGAATATCTCGCTGGTTACGGTTGCGCTGAGATCGTGGTCAATCTTCATCATCGGCCTGAGTCGGTGCGCCGTGCCCTGGGCGACGGCACCAAGTTTGGCGTGCGCTTGCATTACGTTGAGGAGCCCGAAATCCTGGGTACTAGCGGCGGCATCGAAAACGCGCGCGCACTGCTTGATGGCGAGACCTTCATCGTGGTCAATGGCAAGATAATTACTGACATCGATCTGAACGCTGCCCTGGAAACTCACCGGCGCGCGCAAGCAATTGCAACGCTGATTGTTTTGCCTAATCCTGCCTGCAAACGTTTTTCGATCGTGAAAGCGAATGACGGATTGTTACAAGGCTTTGGCGGCATGCCGGTAAAAGATGAGTTCGTGGCCAAGGATCCGCCACTTATGTTCACCGGCATTCAGATACTCGAGCCGGAAATCTTTAACTACATTCCGCCCGGCGTGTTTTCGCACACAACTACCGATGTCTATCCGCAGGCCGTTGCTGCCGGCGAACAGGTTGCCATTCATGTCGGCCAGGGAAACTGGTACGAGCTGTCCACGATCCAACGTTATCTGGATATTAGTTTGCAGTTAATGTCGCGAACCGGCGCTAAAGCGACTATGGGCGCGGATTGCAGTGTCTCGAACTCCGCCAAGGTTACCGATGCGATATTGTGGGATAACGTGATTGTAGAAGACGGCGCCCGCGTTAGTCGCGCTATCCTTGCGGACAACGTTCGGGTGCCCGCCGGGGCGGTCATAACAAATGCGGCAGTTGTTCGTGCTTCATTAGTCGCCGGCAAAGAGCCACCGGCGAAAGCTCTGAAGGGCGAGGTTCGCGGCGACAATTTTGTTGTGTCTTTGGCTGAGTGATACAATCACGCGAAATTCTAAGGCAAAATGGCGGGACCGAAGCTTGTTCCGCCAACGTTTAATTGATCGAACGCCCCTGCGTTTCCCCAAAATGAGCTCGGCAAAACAGGTTACTGTGAACGCTTTTGAAGTTTCCCCGTCTGAGCGCCTGGTGCGTTTTTTGGAAGGCCAGGGTGCTGCCGGCAAATCCGTTGTGCCGTTGACGCCCGATGCCTCAACGCGCAGCTACTTTCGCCTGCCATGGAAGAACGGCACCGCTGTTGCGGCCGTTTATCCCGAGCCATTCGATCCGGACGTGCATCCATACCTCGATGTGAGCCGGCTGTTTCTGCAAAACGGTATTCCCGTTCCGGAGATCTATTCCGTCGACGGCCAGCAAGGCATCATCGTCCAGGAAGACCTTGGGGATCGACCCTTGTTTCGACTGTATGACGAGGCGCCGGCAGACGAATGCGACGAGTACAAAGAACGCGCCGTCAATCTGATCGCACAAATTCAGAAAACGACTGCCAGCGCGTACGAACAACAATCGATCGCCAGTCGACTCGCGTTTGACGAGGCCAAGCTTTCCTGGGAGTTCGACTTTTTTCTCGAGCACTATTTCGGCAGCCTGCGTCAGGAAACGATGCGGCACGCCGAAGCGGCGGAGCTTAAGGCGGAACTGAATGACATCTCGGCTGAACTCGCAGCGCGTCCGCGCGTGCTTTGTCATCGTGACTTTCATGCGGCGAACCTGATGGTTGATAAGAGCGACCGCCTGCGCGTTATGGACCACCAGGACGCGCGCATGGGTCCGGTGACCTACGATCTCGTTTCGTTCCTCATGGACCGCAGAGCCGAACCGCCCGCACTCGCGGAGTTGCGTGCTTACAGATTGTTCTTGTTGGAAGAGCGGCGCCTGCTGGGCCTCGACGCGTTGGATCCCGACGAATTCGCGCGTGAGTTTCGGCTGATGACGATCCAGCGCGGCTTGAAAGCTATCGGCACTTTCTCGTATCAAACAGCGGTATGTGGCCGCGGCGAAACCTATGAGAGATTCATTCAGCCGACTTTCTTCATTGTGCTTCAGGCGGCTGATTGGCTGGATAGATTCCCGGTGCTGCGACGCGTGATAAGAGAGAGACTAAACACAAACGGATTGGGCGGATTGAAGAGCTAAATGGCTACCGAATCAACATCATTGGAAAAAGTTACCGCGGACCGGGTTTTCATTAACGAGCTTTCGCAGCACGTTGGGCAGGAAGTCACCATCAAGGGTTGGCTGTACAACTTGCGTTCCAGCGGCAAAATTCTTTTTCCGCAACTGCGAGACGGCACGGGCGTGGTGCAATGCGTCGCGCTAAAGGCTTCCGTGGCGCCCGAAATATGGGATGCGCTGAAGGGTCTCGGACAGGAATCAGCGCTGGCAATTCGCGGCACGGTGCGGGCTGATGCGCGCGCGCCGGGTGGTTTTGAAATTGATTTGATTGATGCCCAGATTTTCAGCGAAGTTCACGACTATCCCATCACGCCAAAGGAACATGGCACCGAGTTTCTGATGGACCATCGCCATCTTTGGCTGCGGTCGCGCCGACAACACGCGATTTTGAAGGTGCGGCATACGGTCGTTAAGGCTGTTCGCGACTTTTTTGATAACGATGGTTTCACGCTGGCCGATGCGCCGATTTTTACGCCAGCCGCTTGCGAAGGCACCACGACGCTGTTTGAAGTTGACTACTTTGACGGCGAAAAGGCTTACCTGACGCAATCGGGTCAGCTTTACAACGAAGCGACGGCGGCGGCGTTTGGCAAAGTTTACTGTTTCGGTCCCACTTTTCGCGCTGAGAAATCCAAAACGCGGCGTCACCTGACAGAGTTCTGGATGGTTGAGCCTGAGATGGCTTACGCGACCCTCGACGATGTAATGACGTTGGCGGAAAGAATGCTCGCATACATCGCCGGTCGCGTCTTGGCAGATCGCGCCGAAGAATTAAAGGTGCTGGAACGCGACCGGGCCAAGCTCGAGGCGATTGTGCCTCCGTTTCCACGGCTGCATTACGACGAAGCGGTGAAGCTGCTGCATGAAGGCCACGAGCAGGGTTTGCTTGAAACGCGCTTTGAATGGGGCGGCGATTTTGGCGCGCCAGACGAAAGCTACATCTCTTCGCACTATGATAAGCCCGTGATGGTCCATCACTATCCAGCAGAAGTGAAAGCGTTCTACATGGCACGCGATCCCGAACGCAACGACCTGGCGCTGGGCGTCGATGTGCTGGCGCCGGAGGGCTATGGCGAAGTTATCGGTGGCGGTGAGCGCGCAACCTCGCTCGAGTTTCTCAAGGAACAGCTTGCCTTGCATGAATTGCCGCAGGAAGCTTTCGAGTGGTATCTCGACTTGCGCCGCTATGGCAGCGTTCCTCACGCCGGCTTCGGCATGGGCATCGAACGTTGCACCGCCTGGATGTGCGGCATCGAACACGTGCGAGAGACGATTCCATTTCCGCGCATGCTTTATCGCCTGCGGCCCTGAGCGTCGTCCGAACAACCGGGCGCCAGCCCCACAATTACTCAAGGTCGAGAGGACACTCCATGAGCGAACGCTTGCGTTTAGAATTCAACGAATGGGCCAGGGCCGGCCGTGGTCCAAGCATGGAGCGCGGGCATCGCCCGGTCGGCGAACAGGCGATCCGCTTAATGGAAATTCCTGACGATGGCCGCGTGCTTGATATTGGCTGCGGCAATGGTTGGGCAACGCGCCTGATTGCTGAACAGGCTCAACACGGCCGCGTCGTCGGCATCGATATTTCCGATGAGATGGTTGATCTCGCGCGCGAGTCGTCTGCATCTTTCTCCAACCTGGAGTTCCGCGAGGCAAGTGCGGAAAAGCTCTCTTTTACCGAAGGCGAGTTTACGCACGCGTTTTCGATGGAGTCGCTTTATTACTACGGCGATC
>JBDTTW010000316.1:0-9791 GCA_039930405.1 bacterium | reverse complement strand
TGCTCGGCATGCTCAACTCCTGCGCATCGAATGTGACGGTCGTGAATATTGACAATGGATTCGGCGCGGGGTTTGTGGCTAGTCTGATCAATCGCAAGTGGGAGGCGTAGTGGGCAGGAGCAGACGGCAGTCGGCAGGAGCAGACGGCAGGAGCAGGAGCAGACGGGAGTATTAGCCGCAGTCAGTTGGCAGAGCCAAGATAATTTTTCAAGTCACCTCAAGCCGCTAGCAGGAGGACAACATGTCTACGGCGAAAGGGTTCAGAGACCTAAAGGTCTATCAACTCGCTTTCAAATTGGCGATGGAGATTTTTAGGGAGACAAAGCATTTTCCAAAGGAAGAAACTTACTCTTTGATCGATCAAATTCGTCGATCATCACGTAGCGTCCCGGCAAATATCGGGGAGGGCTATCGCAAAAAGCTTTATCCGAAAATGTTCATTAGCAAGATGGCTGATGCGGATGGCGAGGCAACGGAGACTCAAGTGTGGCTGGATTTGGCCACCGCCTGTGAATACCTCTCCGAGAAGCGCCGACTTGAACTAGTAGCAGGCTATGACGAAGTTGGTCGCATGCTGGGCGGGATGATCGGGCATCCAGAAAAGTTTTCCTGAGAGCGGTTGTGTCGCTGTGTCTGCCGACTGCTCCTGCCGTCTGCCGACTGTCACGGGTTGATCAGCCCATCCAGCTTTTCCGCCCAATCCGGATCGATGCTTTGCAGAATATTGTATTGCTCAAGCGCTGAATTGCGATTGCCGGTGGCGAGGTATGACTTGCCGAGGTTGTAATACGCTTTTCCAAAATCAGGCTTTAGTTGAATGGCACGTTTGAATGCCTCGAGCGCGTCCGAAGTCAGCCCAAGTTCCATATACGCCTCGCCCATGTTGTTCGACACCGCCGCATCGCCCGGTTTGAGCGCCATGAGCTGTTTATAGGCCTCAATCGCTTGCGGAAATTTTTTTGCACGGATGTAGGCTGAAGCAAGTCGCTCATGCGCGCTGGTGTAATCAGGTTTCAAACGAATCGCCTGTTTGTAAGCCTGAATTTCTTCGTCGGGTTTGCCCCAGTCTCGATAGACCAGGCCGAGCGCATACCAGGCATCAGCACCGTTGTAAGGATCAAGCTTGATCGATTGGCGATAACTGTCGGCCGCTTCGCGATACTGCTTTAGATAATAGCTTGCCAATCCGATATTGAAATAAGACTCAGCCGAAGGTCTCAATGTAACTGCGCGGCGCGAAGCCTCAATCGCTTCGCTGTGCCGGCCAAGTTTTTCGCGACAAAAGCCGGCTTGCGCCCAGGCTTCAGCATAGTTGCTGTCCGATTCAACCGCTTTCTCAAAATACGGCAGTGCCTTTTCGCAGTCGTCCTGTGAAAGAAAACTAAGGCCATCACGAAATGCCTGCACGGCTTTGGCTCTTTTGTTTCTACCGCTCGCGGCGACCAAATCGGATAACGAGAGCAACGTGCCGCCGCTTTGCAGTTGCGAAATGCGTTCGGACGGAATGGCAAAGTTGATGCTCTGCCCGCCCGTAATTTGCAAAGTGGCAATGCCAATCACCTGACCATGCATATTAACCACCGGGCTGCCGCTGGATCCGGGCGAGATAGGAGCGGTGATCTGGATGATTCTTCCGAAAGTAGGAATGTCGCGCACGGCGGAAACGATGCCATTCGTTACGCTGCCTTCAAGTCCAAAAGGATTGCCGATGACGACGATACTTTCGCCTTCCTGCGGCGAAGTTCGATCGAGTGATAGCGGCCGCGCCTGACCGGCAGGCGCTTCAACTCGCAATACGGCGATGTCGCCCTCGGCATCCACGGCGATCACGCCTTTAACCGGGTACACATTGCCGTTGTAGGAATGAATTTCGGCGCGATAGGCGTTTTCGATTACGTGGCGGTTGGTGACTACGCGATCCACGTCGATAAAAAAGCCGCTGCCGCGTGAAAGCTGAACGCCGCGCGCGTCGAACGTTTCGATGGCCACGGCTGACGGTTTGATGCGACGAACCAGCTCGGGAAGAAGATCCTGCGCGGGAGTTTTTGGCACTGCCGCAGTGAGGACAATTAATAAAAGCCAGAGGGGTTTCATTGTTGAATAACTAATTTTTCTCAGTGCGTCCTTTGTGTTCTCTCTGTCTCGGTGGTTGGAGTTTGCTACCAGCTCAATCATCACCACACAGAACACTAAGAACGCAAGAGAAACTCTATAGCCCAGCAAGTGCCAACTTCTGAACTTGCGAAACCACGTCCGCTAGTTTCACATCAATGCTCGCCTTCGCGCGCCGATCAAAAAGTTCGACCAAACCATCTGCCACTTTTTTGCCGATCGTAACCCGATACGGAATGCCAATCAGATCGGCATCTTTAAACTTCACGCCGGCGCGTTCGTCTCGGTCGTCGAGCAGCGCATCAAGCCCGGCGCGCATCAAGTCTTTGTAGAGTTTCTCGCCAGTCTCGCGCAGCTTTTCATCTTTCATGTTGGTGACGGTGACCACGACATCAAACGGCGCTATCGTCTTGGGCCAGATGATGCCGTCGGCGTCGTGGTTCTGTTCGATGGCGGCAGTGATGATGCGCTCGACGCCGATGCCGTAACTGCCCATGACGACCGGCACCGGCTTGCCATCTACAGTTAACACAGTAGCGCCCATTGATTCCGAGTACTTGGTGCCGAGTTTGAAGATGTGGCCGATCTCCATCGCTTTGTAAACGTCCAGCACGCCGGTCTCGCAGCGCGGGCATGATTCACCAGAATTGACTGAGCGCAAGTCGGCCCACTGATCGATTTGTATGTCCCGTTCGATATCGACACCGCGAAGGTGATGGTCATCTTTGTTCGCGCCGGTCGTCATGTCGCGACGACCTTTGAGCGCGAGATCGGCGATGACTCGAACCTCAGCGCCATTCCGTACTTGCGCAATTTTTTGTTTCGCGCCGACTCCGCCCAAACTGCCGGCACTCGCCCCCAGTAGATCAACCATCTCATTTGGTTGCGCGGCACGAATGAAACTGGCGCCCAGCGTGTCCGCCAGTTTTATGTCGTGCAATTGATGATCGCCGCGCAGCAACAGCAAGGCCCACTTGGCGTTGCCGTCACCTGAGGCCTGATCGCCGTAAACATAGACCAGGGTTTTGATCTGGTTCTTCGCCGGCGCGCCGCCAGGAAACGTGGTCAGATCCTCAATCGTGCGCACGCCCGGTGTTGGGAATTCTTCCGGCGCTTCTGGTCCAACTAAATCCTTAACCGGTGCCAGGCGCGAAGTAGCTTTCTCGAGATTCGCCGCGTACCCGCAATTTGCGCAGCTCGCGATCAAGTCTTCGCCGGCATCAGTTTTGGCGACAAATTCATTCGACTCAGAACCGCCCATCGAACCCGAAGAGGCTTCGACAATCGAGTACTCAATGCCGCAGCGCGAAAAGATTCGCTTGTATGCTTCGCGCTGGTCAGCAAACGATTTGTCCAGGCCGGCTTGGTCCACATCAAACGTATAGGCATCCTTCATGATGAACGTGCGCAGCCGCATGAAACCTGACTTTGGCCGCAACTCGTCGCGAAACTTCACCTGAATCTGATACCAAACCTGCGGCAGTTGTTTGTAGGAACGAAGTTCGTTGCGCGCAATGGTCGTAAAGATTTCCTCGTGCGTCATGCCCAGGCACATGTCCGCATCCTTGCGATCTTTCAGGCGAAACATCTCCGCGCCGATGGCGTCCCAGCGGCCCGATTCTTTCCACACCTCAGCTGGATGCAGCGCCGGCAGGTAAAATTCCTGACCGCCGATGCGATTCATTTCTTCGCGCAGGATTTGCATGATCTTCAGCGCGATGCGTTGGGCCATCGGCATGTAGGAGTAAATGCCGGCGCCTAGTTGACGAATCAGGCCAGCGCGCAGCAGCAGTTTGTGCGAAACCACTTCGGCGTCGGCCGGGTCTTCGCGAAGTGTGGGAATGAAGTATTGTGACCAGCGCATTAGGTTTTAGTGAAACTTTCCTGAGATGAATTTCGGCTATTCATTCTCGCTTAGCAAAAAGCTTAACGCAACGTAGGACGGAAGCTGGGCAGCGATTTATCCGCAGACTACGCCGATTACACAGATGGACACAAACAGGCACCAATAGTTGTCGAATGCCGTGTCTGAATCTTGAATCTGCGTAATCGGCGTAATCCGCGG
This sequence comes from bacterium, assembly GCA_039930405.1. GTDB lineage: Bacteria > Acidobacteriota > Blastocatellia > Pyrinomonadales > Pyrinomonadaceae > PSRF01. The sequence goes on along the minus strand of JBDTTW010000316.1, from coordinate 5,614 downwards.
ACAAGCGTTCTTCGTTGCGAGCACCCCAAGCGTGATGTACCATCGCAGCCTGCTACAGTCATCGATCCTGGAGATTCAATAATGAAAATTGCACTTGCCAGCGACCATGCTGGTTTTGCCGAGAAGGAACGCTTGAAGCCGCTGCTGACTGATTTGGGTTTGCAGTTTGAAGACCTCGGCACAGGTTCGGAAGCTTCAGTTGATTACCCGGATTACGCGCGCAAGGTTGCGGAAGAAGTGGCGCAGGGCCGAGTCGACCAGGGCCTGCTGGTTTGCGGATCAGGAACGGGGATGGCGATCACTGCGAACAAAGTGCCGGGCGTGCGCGCCGCTGTAGCCTGGTCCGAAGAAACAGCGCGACTGGCGCGGCAGCACAATGATGCGAATGTTTTGGCGATTGGCGCGCGTACTACTCCGCCGGAACAGATTCCCGGCATTGTGCGCGCCTGGTTTAGTTCAACCTTTGAAGGTGGTCGCCATGCTGAGCGCGTGGCGAAGATCGAAGGCGGCGGGGAGTAGGCAGAAAACAGTCGGCAGGAGCAGACGGCAGTGGGCAGGAGGGGAGAGCAGAGCCAGTAGGCGGAAGGCAGAATCAATAAATCAAATTCCAGATTCCAGATTCCAGATTCCAAAGACCGAAGACCAAAGACCAAGATCAAGATCAAGATCAAAGTACGTAGTACAAAGTTCAAAGCTCAAAGTACCAAGCTCAAAGCTCAAAGGACAGATCAATGACCGATCTCAGAAACGCATCTCTTTCCGAAGTTGATCCCTTAATTTCTCAAGCCATCGACAACGAAGTCGCGCGCCAGGCGAACGGCCTCGAGCTGATCGCTTCGGAAAACTTCGTCAGCGAAGCCGTGCTCGAAGCGGCTGGCTCTGTATTCACTAACAAGTACGCCGAAGGCTACCCGAAGAAGCGCTACTACGGCGGCTGCGAATGGACCGACGTTGTCGAGCAAGCGGCGATCGATCGCGCCAAGCAATTATTTGGCGCCGAGCACGCGAACGTACAGCCGCACAGCGGCGCCCAGGCCAACATGTCCGTTTACCTGGCGGCGATTCAGTATGGCGATCAGATTCTGGGAATGAACCTGTCACATGGCGGCCACCTGACCCACGGTCATCCGATGAATTTTTCCGGCATCAGTTACAAAGTCGCCGATTACGGCGTGTCAAAAGAAACTGAGCAGATTGATTATGACGAGCTGCAGCGCATCGCTGAAGAGCACCAGCCAAAACTGCTCGTCTGCGGCGCGTCAGCTTATCCGCGCATCATTGATTTCAAACGCATCGGCGAAATTGCGAAGAGTGTCGGCGCGCGAATGTTTGCCGATATCGCGCACATCGCCGGTCCGGTCGTCGCTGATCTTCATCCGTCGCCGGTACCGCACGCCGATTATGTGACGACAACTACGCATAAAACTTTGCGTGGCCCACGCGGCGGCTTAATACTTTGCAAAGAGGAACACGCAAAAGAAATTGATCGAAAGGTATTTCCCGGCGTCCAGGGTGGTCCATTGGTGCACATCATCGCGGCCAAGGCCGTTGCCTTTGGCGAGGCGCTGCGCGATGACTTTAAGGAGTATCAACGCCAGATTCTCGCCAATGCAAAGGCCCTGGCAAATGAACTGCAACAGCAAGGTCTGCGTTTGGTTTCGGGTGGCACCGACAATCATCTTATGCTGGTTGATGTTTGGATGGACGGAAAGGGAATCACCGGCAAAGTTGCCGAGAAAGCTCTGGAAGAGGCGAACATCACCGTCAACAAGAACACGATTCCTTTCGATCAGAACAAACCTTTCGTTGCTTCCGGCCTGCGCATCGGCACACCTGCGGTGACCACGCGCGGCATGAAGGAACCCGAGATGCGGGAGATTGGCCGGCTTATCGCCGAAGTCATTCACGCACCGGCTTCGGAAGACGTGCGCAACAAAGTGAGGCAAGGTGTGACTGAACTCAGCGCGCGCTTTCCGCTTTATGCGAAAAGAATTGATCGCCAGCCTGAAGCAATTGGCACCTAAGTGGCTCGTCTGTTTATTTTCATCACACGGAACTTTTCTTCGTCCGTTTGCGAGAATCGACAGCAAACGAAAGCGCAATTCCCAACAAGCCGAGAACACTAGACGCTCCGGCAACATAAGTGCTGGTTGGTTCCACAAAGTCGACTTTCACCGTGGTCGCTGTCTGCGGCAAGGTGACGAGCAAAGCGCCATCATCGGCGGGCCTGGTCGCCAATCGGTTTCCATCGGCTGTAGCCTGCCAGTACGGATAATAGAATGTTCTCAGACGTGCCTCTGTTGTCGCTCCCGCGCCTAATTGGAACGATCTATGCTTGTCGGACCACTCATTCATTTGGACGTCGCGACCTTGAGCCTCAACTGGTTGCAGCATGGTGCGAGGCTTACCTGAGACCCAAACAGGAAGCAGGCCTTCATTACTCTCTGACCCTTGAAGGGACGTGACCATTTGATCAAAGGCTGCATGGTTTCGGAATAATGCTGGTCTGATTACTTGCAGGATAGTAAAGCTGAAAACGACTGCTGTGATTCCAAACAACCCTAAAGAAAGCGGGCGCAAACGAGTGGACCACATTCTAACCAGCTCGGGAAAGCTCATGGCAACAAGGACCGAGAGGCAGGCTGATGTAATTGTCAGCATGCGCCAGGGGAATTGAGTTTCCTGTAGCGCCGGTATGGCATCCCAGATTGGCTTGCTTAGAGAGGTCGCCATCAAAAAAGTTACCAGAGCAACCACGGCGGGAGCCAACGCTTCACGTTTGCGCTTTGCAAAGAGAATGATGGTCGGGATAGCCAGCAGCAAGGTGACAGATGTAATAATCGGCACCCAATAGTTTCCCATTTCGTTAGGCGAAGGCTGAAAAATGAAGTTGTTCTTGTAATCGAACCACTTATCCAGTGCTGCCCCGCTCGGACGCTTCCATTTCAACTCAACTAACATTGGCATTAGGTAGCAAGAACTAAAAGCGAGGCCGTTTAGAACGCCGGCAATAAGTTGATAAAGCGAGCGCCTGCTGAATGACCGCGCGAGTCTGACGAGTGCGTAGACACCAACGGCAACTGAACCAAGCACTGCTAAGGGAAGGTTAGAGAGAACAACAAATCCGTAGCTGATGGCTAGTCCACCAGAATCGCGCCAACGACGGTTGGCAATGATTCGTTCGGTGAAAGCAAAAACAAACGGCAGCGCGCTGGCGCAGGTGTATTGAGCAAACAAACCCGCCTGATACATTTCGTTGGCGTGGTAAGGGGATAATATGTAGACCAATGCTGCCAGAACTGCATAACGTTTGTCGGTCAGTGCGCTCGCCCATAAATACATGCCCGCGCCACCGGCCACCGTCAGCAGTGAAAGACTCAATAAACTTGCAACGTACCAATCTCGAGTTATCAGGCGAAAGAAAGACAATAGGTAATACAGTGCCGGTGGGTAAAATCTAATGCTCGGGTCACCATAACCACCGTTAGTTGAGGAAAGCCAGGAAGGGTAAAGATCCCCAGCTTTAATTGACTCAAAAAAGCCCAACGCCATTCGATAGTGTTGAGGCACATCTACTCCATAAGGAACTCCATATACGTATAAGGCTATCGATCCGATGAGACCGATAGCAACGACTTGAAGCCAATAACCTTTATATATCAAAGGGGACATGGAGAGTTTCTATAAAATTCTGAGTTGTTCAGACGTCATCTTTGAATTAAGCTCAATGGCGGCTTGCAGGTGAAACTTATTTGTCAGACTTGACTACTATAGCGGAGTTCACAAGTCGTCGTAATGAAGGACGGGTTAATCTTTTGACGGGTCATATCAAGTCGCATGGATGAAATCTTCGGCCCTGACGGTCTAATCGCCCAGGCGCATCCCGATTACGAACATCGTCCCGGCCAAATCGATATGGCGCGGGCGGTGATGCGCGCGTTTGAAGAGCGCCGCCATCTGATCGTTGAGGCAGGAACGGGCACGGGCAAGACGCTTGCTTATCTTGTGCCGGCAGTTGCTGCTGCACTTGGCGGACGCGGTCGCGTAATCATTTCTACCGGCACCAAAAATCTTCAGGAACAGTTGATGGAGAAGGACATTCCTTTTCTTCAGCGCGTGCTGCCGAAGAGTTTCGACGCCGCCTACATGAAGGGAAGGAACAACTACGTCTGTCTTCATCGACTCGGGCGCGCGGAGGGTTCGCCGGTGCTCGATGGGCTGGATGAAGTTGATTACTTCGATGAGGTGACGCATTGGTCCAAGTCGTCGGAAACGGGTGATCGCGCGGAGTTGTCGAACCTGCCTGAATCGCTTTCGTTCTGGCGCCACATCGATGCCCGCTCGGAAACTTGTCTGGGCCAGAAATGCGTCGACTTTAATCCCTGCTTCATCACGCGGATGCGCGAGCGCGCCCAGAACGCCGACATCGTGGTGGTGAATCATCATCTGTTCTTTGCCGACCTGGCCTTGCGTAACAGCATGTACGGCAGCGTGCTGCCTGATTACTCGGCAGTCATCCTGGACGAAGCGCACCTGATCGAAGACGTGGCCTCGGAATACTTTGGTTCGCAAGTTTCGACCTATCAAATCGACGATCTTATTCGCGATGTTGGTAACATGCCTTACGAAGATGCGGAAGCGGATCGCGAGATAACGAAAACTTCTTCGCGAGTAATGCGTTTCGCCGACAATTTCTGGATGGGCTTTCGCGATGGCCGCGGCGCCGAAGGGCGTTATCCGATCATTCCGGGCACGTTCGCCAGGCGTGACGAAGACGGCGAGATGCAATCGACGCCGCTTGGCGATCTTTATGTTTCGCTTGATGGCGCGCTGGCGAGATTGGAAACGACGCTGGATGCGTTGAAAGAGAAACCTGCGGAAGTCGAAAACCTCGTCCGGCGCATTCGACAAACCAGATTTGATTTGCAGTTTATCGTCACTGGTGACGATAAGAAATTTGTTTACTGGCTCGAAAGGCGCGGCCGTGGAATTTTCCTACGCGCGTCGCCGATCGACGTTTCGGGAATTCTCGAAGACAAACTGTTCGACAAGATCGATACGGTGGTTTTGACTTCGGCAACACTGTCTAGCGCCGGAAACTTTTCTTTTATTCGCGAGCGGCTGGGAATGGATGTGGCCGACGATCTGATTGCCGAATCATCTTTCGATTATCAAAGCCAGGCGCTGCTTTATCTGCCGCCGCAGATGCCCGACCCGCGTTCGCATGAATGGGCCGGCGCGGCCGCCGACGAAGTCATCAAGATTGTGAATGCGACGACTGGTCGCGCGTTTGTGTTGTCGACCAGTTTGGCGGGCATGCAGTCGCTTTACGATTTGGCGATGCCGGAACTCGATTATCCCTGCCTGTTGCAGGGCAGCGCGTCAAAGGGACGTTTGCTGGAGAGATTTCGCCAGACGCCGAATGCAGTATTGTTTGCCACCTCGAGTTTCTGGCAAGGCGTTGATGTGCGCGGCGAGCAATTGTCGTGCGTAATCATCGACAAGCTGCCCTTCGCCGTGCCGACTGATCCGATTGTGGCTGCGCGACAGCGCTACATTGAGGACGAAGGCGGTTCGAGCTTTTTCGAGTACAGCGTGCCGCAGGCGATTATTA
>JBDTTW010000315.1:0-7237 GCA_039930405.1 bacterium | reverse complement strand
GAAGGGACCGGCACCGTAAAATTAGGCAGCGGGGCTTTTGAAGGTAAATACTCTTTCGCTTCAAGATTTGAAGAAGGCACGGGTACGAACCCCGAAGAATTGATCGGGGCGGCGCACGCCGGCTGCTTTTCGATGGCCCTGGCCGCCGGGTTGACGAAAGCCCATTTCAATCCGACGCGCATTAGCACTACCGCGCATGTCAGCCTCGAGAAGGTTGGCGAAGGATTCAAGATCACGACGATTGAGCTCAACACCGAAGCCGAAGTTCCGAATATCGACGAAGCCACATTTCTGGAACAAGCCGAAGGCGCGAAGAAGAATTGTCCGGTATCACAGGCCCTGGCGGGGACCGAGATCAAGTTGAATGCGAAGTTGGTGAAGGCGGCAGGAGCGTGAGTATTTTTTGAATCAACCATTGGCCGGAGCGATTGCGGCTGTGCCGCCGGATGTGCGGAAAGGCTCTGCCTTTCCGGAAGCAGCTTGGTTATTTCTCTTCGGGGCTCCGCCCGGAATTGGGGCGTAGCCCGAATGAATCAAATAGTCTTGCCGGAAGGCCGGAGGCCTTCCGCACATCACGCGGCACAGCCACAGATCTCATCTGGGCTGCCACCCACCCGCTACCCGGGTGGTACTGACCTCATCGCGCTGCGCTCTCAATGCAAACAAGGATGTCCGCGGTCCGGCAGAATATCCCGCGCTCCGACAGGATGTCCGCGCTCCCGGGATATATCCTGTGGTTGACATATAGGGAGTGGTAGCGTAGGGTGGTTATCGAACCGAGTCCAGCTTACTCCGCTCTCAGCTCCTCTGGCATCTTCCAGATCACCTGATAATTTACAGCTCAATCACATAGGAAAAGGGCGTCATACGTTCACCAACCAGTCTGTTGCCAGTCTACTTCAATGTTGGACCAGTCCCAGCCTGGGGCGAATTTTAAAAGCTCAAAGGAAGATAAATCAGATTATGAAGACGAATATTACTCCATTACATGACCGCGTGATTGTGAAGCGGATTGACGAAGGCGAGCAGATTCGCGGCGGCATCATTATCCCCGACAGCGCGAAAGAAAAACCCCAGGAGGGCGAAGTAATCGCAGCCGGCGCAGGGAAATACAAAGAAGACGGAACGCGCCAACCCCTCGATGTTAAGAAAGGCGACCGCGTGCTGTTTGGCAAGTACAGCAGCTCGGAAATCAAGATCGACGGCGAAGAGCTTTTGATCATGCGCGAGGACGAGATTCTCGGAATCATCGCCCGCGCGGGTGCCGCGGCCGGCGGGAAAAAGAAGTAAGAACGGTAAAGAGTGAAGAGTGAAGAGCTAAGAAGTTGCGCGGTGAGTGCAGGACGGCTCCCGCTGACTTTTCACTCTTCACCCTTCACTAAAAGTCTTAACTGAATTTGATCGGAGAAAGATAAAAAAATTATGGCAAAGCAAATAACACATGGTGAAGAGTCACGTGCAGCAATTCTACGCGGCGTTAATCAACTTGCCGACGCAGTGAAAATCACGCTCGGTCCCAAAGGCCGCAATGTCGTCCTCGGCCGGTCGTATGGCAGCCCGACGATCACCAAAGACGGCGTGACCGTGGCGAAAGAAATCGATCTTAAAGACGCAACAGAGAATATGGGCGCACAGATGGTGCGCGAAGTCGCCTCCAAGACCAGCGACGTCGCGGGTGATGGCACTACGACCGCAACCGTTCTGGCCCAGGCGATCTACCGCGAAGGCGTGAAGACAGTCGCAGCCGGCGCGAATCCGATGGCCTTGAAGCGCGGCATCGATAAGGCAGTCGAGCGCGCGACCGCAGCAATCAAGAAACTGTCGAAGCCAGTTGCCGGCGACATGATCGCGCAAGTCGGCACGATTTCAGCGAACGGCGACGCCACCATCGGCGCGTTGATTGCCGAAGCCATGAGCAAGGTTGGCAAAGACGGCGTGATTACGGTTGAAGACGCGAAGACGATGGAGACGGATTTGGAATTTGTCGAAGGAATGCAGTTTGACCGCGGCTACCTGTCGCCTTACTTCATCACCGACACGACGAAGATGGAAGCCGTGCTCGATAATCCGGTCATCCTGTTAAGCGAAAAGAAAATTTCTTCGATGCGGGACTTGCTGCCGATTCTCGAACAGGTTGCCAAGTTAGGCAAGCCGATTCTGATTATCGCCGAAGATGTCGATGGCGAAGCGCTCGCGACGTTAGTGGTCAACAAACTGCGCGGCACGATCAACGTGGCTGCAGTCAAGGCGCCGGGCTTTGGCGATCGACGCAAAGAGTTGCTGCAGGACATTGCAATTCTGACTGGGGGCAAAGTTATCAGTGAAGACCTGGGGATCAAACTTGAGAACGTCAAGGTTGAAGACCTGGGACGCGCCAAGAAGGTGACGATCGATAAAGAGAACACGACCGTCATCGATGGCGGCGGTAACACGGATGACTTGAAAGGCCGTGTGAAAACGCTGAAGGCCCAAATTGAAGACAGCTCGTCAGACTATGACCGCGAGAAACTGCAAGAGCGTTTGGCGAAACTGGTCGGCGGCGTGGCAGTCATTCGCGTTGGTGCGGCGACTGAAACTGAACTGAAAGAGAAAAAGGCGCGCGTTGAAGACGCGATGCATGCAACTCGCGCTGCGGTTGAAGAAGGAATCGTAGCCGGTGGTGGCGTGGCCTTGATTCGCGCAGCCAAAGCGTTGGACAAGTTCAAAGTCTTCGAGACAGACGAAGATGGAGAAACGACAGGCGATCCCGATGAGCAGATTGGTGTGAACATAATCAGACGCGCGTTGGAAGAGCCGCTCCGTCAGATTGTGCATAACGCCGGCCAGGAAGGCGCGGTAATTGTCGAGAAAGTTCGCGTTAACAAAGATCCGAACTTCGGCTACAACGCGGAAACGGAAACTTTTGAGGACATGGTGGCCGCGGGAATCATCGATCCGGCGAAAGTCACGCGTTGCGCGTTGCAAAACGCAGCCTCAATCGCGGGTTTGATGCTTACGACCGAAGCGCTGATTTCGGAGCTACCGAATGATGACAAGCCCCAGGCGATGTCCGGCGGAATGGATATGTAATTCCCCCGAGCTTCCTTCTGCAGCATTGGGAAGTGACAAGAGCCCCCGGCGGATATTTCGCCGGGGGCTTTTTTTGATTGCGCTGGATCAATGACCTCGTAGCAGTTGGTAATAACCCGTAATTCCGTTGAGCACGTATTGCACCGCAAGTGCAGCGAGCACGATGCCCATGACTCGTGTGGCGATGTGAACTCCACCTTCACCGACCACTCCAATTAAGCGCGCCCCCAGGTAAAGCACGACGAACGAAACCAAAAACACAATGCCAATGGCCACGCCGATCGCAAGCAACTTTTGCATGTCGCCGCCGGCTTGCGAAGTCAGCAGCAAGATGGTCGCAATCGTTCCCGGGCCGGAGAGCATCGGCATCGCCAAAGGGAAGACAGAAATATCTTCACCTACCGATCCTTGTTCTTTCGGTTCGGGGGATTGCAAGCCACCACGATGTCCAAACAACATCGGCATCGCCGCCACAAACAAAAGTATTCCGCCGCTAATGGAAAACGCATGGACAGTCACGCCCAGATACGCAAGCACGGCGCGTCCCGCAATCAGAAAAAATATCGCCACTCCAAAAGCGATAAGAACGGCGCGGATCAGAATCGTCCGGCGCCGTGCGGGGTTTTCACTGCTCGTGAGCGCGACGAAAATCGGCACTACGCCCGGCGGGTCGACGACAACCAGCAGCGTCACAAAAGCCGCCAGCCCGAACCTCATGAATTCCTGATCCATTATTCTTATTGTGCGGTTTCAGCGAGGATCTGATCGAATTCAGCGTGCAGTGGCTGATACTCATCAGCCAGTTTCTTCAGGGTCGCCTCATAGCGCGGATTACCCCGCAAGCTGCGAAAAGTATCAGACTTAAACCAGGCGTAACTTGGGCCGCCCAGCGCCACGGCCTTTTCCAACTCCGCCAAAGCTTGTTCGCTATCTCCCTGTGTGGCATACAGCGCGGCCGTAAGTTGCGCAATGCCCCAGGAGGTTCGACGCCGTAACGCAAATTTCTCCATCTCATTGCGCGCTTCCGCTACCTGGCCGCGCGCGGTAAAAAGCGATGCGCGAATTTCCGCCGCGCCGGAATAGCCGGGCTGCAGTTGCTCGAGACGTTTCACCACGCGCTCGGCGCTATCGAGCTCACCCAACCAAACGTAAGTAGTACCGATCTGCGTCAACTCATCTACACCCTGGGCGCGCTGTTCCGCTTTCTGATTTTGAAACCGGCTCGACGGCAATTGGCCCGCGAAGTAAAGATAAACAGCTTTGCGCATCTGCACATTTTGCGTCGGGTCGATTTCTGCAATGCGGTCCAACACGGTCAAGGCGCGATCAAAGTCGCCCATGTAAAATGAGTAACGCGCAAAATTAACAAGCGCGGGCAGGTAGCGATGGTTGGCGCGCAGGCTGGCAAGATTCTCACGCAGGAAGTCGGCGCGCTTTCCTTTTCCTTCCAATGCATGCGCCAGCGCAAAATGTGCCTCGGCGAGGTTTGAGTCGATTGATAGCGCACGGCGCGCCGAACCCTCCGCCTTGTCCAACCAGACAGTGTCGTTAGAGAAATTCCACCAGTAATGCGTGGCATAAGCATCAGCGAGAGCGGCATGGGCGCGCGCAAAATTTGCATCCAGCGCGACTGCCTGTTCCAGCACATCGATGGCAGCCAGATTGTTCTCCTGTTTGATTTCCTGTTGCAGAAAGAGTCCACGCAAGTAGAGATCGTAGGCGCGCGCATCCTGAGTTCCATAGCGAAACGCTTGTTCATCGCTTCTCATGCGCAAGCGCAAGGCACTCGCCACTTTGTGTGACACTTGATCGAGTAGTTGCAGCACATCGCCCACTGCGCCGGGGAAAAGCTGGGCCCACAACTGACGGTTCCGTCGCGCGTCAACTATCTCCACATTCACACGCAGATTGTCGCCGTCGCGCATGAAACTGCCGGTAATGATGGTATTGACCTGAAGCTCCTGGGCGACGGTGGCGATGTTCCAATCCTTGCCCTGGTATTGCTGCACAGAACTGTACGGCCGCACGATCACCGTACCCAGGGTTTGAAATTGAGTGTTGAGTTCCTGAGGCAAGGCGCCGCTCAGATACTGCACTTGATCGTCGTTCTTGAGATTGCGAAAAGGCATTACTGCCAGGGCTTCCGGCGCGTTTGTGACGGCTGGACGCGAACGCCACCACCAGCCCGCAGCGATCAGCACGGCGAGCAGCACAACCATCGCAACCAGTGCTGGATGATGGCTTATGCTGTAACCAGCTCTTCGCGTCCAGCGTTTCAGCAGCGAGCGTTTCGGAAGCTCGGGAGCTCTGGTCAGGTGAAACAACTCGACTGGTTCAGCGGCGCCTTTTAGTTCGCGGAAGCCGGCAGGTGAGAGCGAGAAGCGCGGATCCGTGCGCACCAGGTCACGCAAAGCGCGCGAAACGAATACCTGATCCGCCTCCGCCGATGATTTGACGCGCTCGGCAAGGTTCACCGTATCGCCGAAAACGTCGTCGTCTTTCTCCATGACCAGACCGTAATGGGCGCCGACACGAATGTGTATCCGATCCTGTTCCGGCAGCGTCGCGCGCACTCCCTCAAGACACTGTTGCAAAGCAAAAGCGGCGCGCATGGCATCCACTGGCTGGGCAAAAACCGCCATAATGCTATCGCCGATGGTCTTCACTACGCGGCCGTTGGCTTGTTCAATCAGAGGAAACAGCGCGCAGTTGTGGACGTCGAGCATGTGCATACCGGCCTGATCACCGTGCAGGGAAAAGTATCGAGTTGAGCCAACGATGTCGGTGAAAAGGATGGCGCGCGGAACCGGTGGCGATTCGCGTTTACGTTTTGGGGGAGCGGCCATGGTGTGGCGCGACTCTACAACTCCCGGCCTTGGAGGGTCAATGATTAATCGTTCGCAAATTCGTTGACGCTCTCCATATCCTGCGCTGCGAAGGGCTGTTTAGAGTGAACGAAATTTATGCCAAGACTCAGGGCCGTCACGACCGTTGCGGTCGTGGTATTCTCACACTACAAAATGAGTCATGAAAAAGTTTAGCTCGCGACAATGGTTGGTGTTGCTGGCGTTTGCGCTGGTGGTGTCTTTCACCTGCTTCTTTGCAGTGCGCACGGTGCGGCGCGCGATCTACTGGCACTATCACCAGGATGAACCAATTCGGCCCTGGATGAATCTGGGTTACATTGCGCATTCGTACAGCGTGCCGCCATGGGTGCTGCATCAGGCGCTCGGCTTGCCTCCCCAACCTGATCGGCGCCCCCTTAGAGAAATTGCGCGCGCGCAGAACCGTTCAGTTGAAGAAGTGATCGCGATCCTGCAAGACGCAATTATTCATTCGCGTCCGCCTTACCCGCCTCCTGGTCCACCTCCGCACCCTAATGATGGTCCAACCCCGGGACGGTCGCCATGAGTCTCACCGATCAAGTGCTGGCGGCATTCCTGGTGTATGGCCTGCCGGTTCTCTTTGCGGTCATCTTAATTTGTTCGGTCGGCATTCCTTTTCCCATTAGTTTAATGCTCGTGGCCGCGGGTTCGTTTGTCGAGCAGGGCGATATGAAACTATGGCAGGTGATCGCAGCGGGGAGTTTTGGCGCGGTATTGGGCGACCAGCTTGGTTACGGCTTGTCTCGTTGGGGCGGGCGCGGTTTGGTCGATCGCCTGGGTCGCAGAGTCGGCGGCGAAAACAAGATCAAAGAAGCCGAGGCGTTAACTAAACGCTGGGGCGGCGCGGGCATTTTCTTCAGCCGCTGGTTGATAACCGCGCTTGGACCATGGGTGAATGTTGCCAGCGGAATTGCGCGCTATCCCTGGCGCCGCTTTCTGCTTTGGGATGTGCTCGGCGAACTGCTTTGGGTGACTATCTACGTCGGCATCGGGTACGCGTTCAGCAATCGCGTCCAATACCTAGTTGAAATCCTGGGAAATCTCAGTTGGGTCATAGTCGGTATGATCCTGGCGCTGATTCTCGGTTGGCAGCTAGTCCGCTATGTTCGTCCCAGAGCTGAACCTGATCCGAGTTAATGCTCAGCGTTTCGCTCTTTTCAACGACTATTCCCGATACAAAATATATCCTGCATTTGACATATGGTAGTGCTTAGCGTAGGGTGAACAGCGAACCGAGTTCAGCTTACTCCGCTCTCAGCTCCTCTGGCACTTTCCAGATCACC
>JBDTTW010000314.1:0-2639 GCA_039930405.1 bacterium | reverse complement strand
GCGATCGACATCAAACCAACGATGCTGATACCCAGCCAGTAAGCAGAATAATTTCCGGCAACTAGTCCGGAAAGAATATTCAACGAAGCCCCGCCTTCGCGCGAAGAAGTTACAACTTCGCTGACGTGCCGCGAATTGGTCGAGGTAAACACCTTTACCAACTCGGGAATGATCGCGCCCGCGAGTGTGCCGCAGGAAATAATGATCCCCAGTTTCCACCAAAGCGTGTCGTTGCCGCCGAGGACCGGAATCGTCAGTCGCGAAACGACGAAGGTCAGTACCACTGAAACCAGCGACGTGATCCAAACCAGAGATGTTAACGGACTTTCAAAAGGCATCTGCGTTGAGTTCTTGTAACGCGCCTTGGCGATCAGGTCATTGGCGAAATAAGAAATGCCGCTGGCAATAATCATCATGACGCGCATAACGAAAATCCAGACCAACAGTTGCACCTGCACGCGCGGATTGGGCACGCCCAGGAGAATAAAGGTGATCAGCGCTACCCCCGTCACACCATAGGTTTCAAAACCATCGGCGCTTGGTCCGACCGAGTCGCCGGCGTTGTCGCCGGTACAGTCAGCAATCACGCCGGGATTGCGAGCATCGTCTTCTTTGATCTTGAAGACGATCTTCATCAGGTCTGCGCCGATGTCCGCGATCTTGGTAAAGATGCCGCCGGCGATTCGCAATGCCGCCGCACCCAGCGATTCACCAATCGCGAAGCCGATAAAGCAGGGGCCGGCATAATCGCCGGGAATGAAAAGCAGAATGCACAGCATGATCAGCAGTTCCACGCTGATCAGCATCATGCCGATGCTCATGCCGGCCTTCAGCGGAATTGCATAAAGTGGAAACGGTTTGCCCTCGAGACTGGCGAATGCCGTGCGCGAGTTCGCGAACGTGTTGACGCGAATGCCAAACCAGGCCACGCCGTAACTGCCGGCGATACCCACCAAACTGAAGGCAAGAATGATCGCCACGCGGAACGGCTCCATGCGCGAGAGCACGCCGAAGTAAAGAATGATGACGACGGCGATGAAAGCTTCGAGTATCAGGATGAACTTGCCCTGCGTGACCAGGTACGTTTTGCAAGTCTCGTAAATCAGTTCCGAGATCTCGCGCATGGCACGATGCACCGGCAACTTTTTCAAGTTCATGTACATGGCCAAGCCAAAGCCGAGGCCGAGCACGCAAATGACGATGCCGCCGAGTAGCAGCCGGTGCCCGTCGAGTCCGCCAAAGAACGTGACTTCTGACAAGTCAGGCAACTTCAGGTTCGCCTCGCCGCCCTCGCGCGGTTGCGCAAAAGTCGGCACGGCAAAAAAAGCGATGCCTGCCAGCACGGAGGCAACGGTCAAGACAGTGCGCGCGGCGCGCGAAGAACTCCCCAATGGCACCAGTGTCCGGCGCACGCTGCCGCGGGTGATGACTTTCTTTTCCATAGCAAAAACTGCCAGACAAACCGACAGCAAGCTGACAAATGAGATCAGCAAAATATCCACGATTGTGATCCTTTCCCCTCGTCTTAGTAAGTGGCGTGATACCGCAAAACTGCACGCCGTTTTGGCGCGGAACGCGTGTTTCGCAAGGCGAAGTTTCCGCGGGTTACCCCAGTGCCGGAAAACGGTCGTTTGAAAAGCGGATATTATTGCCGATTAACAGGGGAACTGTCCAATGACGGAGCTCGGACGGGTGTCGTTCAGATGGCTGGCTAACGGACACTGAGGCGCTTTTTTTGAGTGGGCGTAAGCTTCTCCGCCGCATCCCGCAGAACCGCTGGTGGCATGCCCTGACGATGAGCTAGCAAAAACTCAAACACTTCTTTACCCGATTTCCTACTGGCCTCTCTCAATGTCCAGGCAAAGGCTTTACGGACAGTCGGTTCCTCATCTTTTAGCGCCGCGCGACAAACACGAAGAGTCTCGGCCGGATGCGCGCGGCCTTTATGATTGAGTTCCGCTACCGAGGCGAGCGCAAATCTCCTTTTCCACGGATTGTCCGAGCGGGTGAGATCAATTAAGCGGTCAACTAGATTTAGGTCAGCTGCGACGACCGCGCCACTGATTTGGCTCGCCAGCTGATCACAGGTTTCCCAGTTGTCGAGCGCGTCCGACCATTTTTCTAGTCGCTGCCACGAAACGGCTGCACCCTTTTTCCCAAATCCTCCGAGCAGAAAAATGCCGAAAAGGATTTCCTCGCGCCAGCGATCGCGGCAAAGCTCGTCCATCAAGTCGCAGGCCATATCTAATGTCAGCTCCGAATGGTCGCGCCGAAATTCAGCTACCAGAGCTCGAAGTTTTGGTACGGGCAGGCCAATGACCTTTGCACCCGGCACCGCGCGCAAGACTTTTTCTTTAGTCCGTTCATCGGCGTTCGCGACCAGGCTCTTATGAATTTGAGTGCGGTACGAAGGCATAGAACTGGCGGCCTTTAGCAAGAGCGTAGGCACTTTTAGGGGTGGAAGAACGAGTTAGACGCCCCACTTGCCGACGATGACTCCGATGATTAGACCGCCGACGGCGCCAAGGAGAATAATTGGTACGTAGGCCTTCGTGATTATCGCGTCCGCCAGACTGAGCAGAACTCCGAAGAGCAAGCCGGTGGCCCAACCCGGCAAAGGAAAGCGCACGGCGCCAATA
>JBDTTW010000313.1:0-4845 GCA_039930405.1 bacterium | reverse complement strand
CAGTGGTCCAGTTGGAAGTTACGTTGTTACCGACTTTTAGAGTAAACGGGTTAGAGGTGCGCGCCCAATGATAGCCGCCCCACGAGTGACTTGCGGAGACGACGGACGCCAACATCGCAACGGCAGTTAAGACCACGGTTACGATAAGCGTACGTCGGCGAGAACTTGTGACCATAATTTAAACTTCCTTTCAGATTGTAAGGTTTGCTACTCGAGTCCTATTTATCAGGCCGTCTCCCACGTTGAAACGATAGCTAGGACGTTGACGGAAGCACGATATTCCGCTTGCTGAGCCGTGTCAACGAAAATTTGGACGCAGAATCGGCCACAATCTTAATATAACAATCGACTCGCGTAGATATGTGTGAGAATTTGGATATTAGGGGTTAGCGGATCTGGATTTGTGCCCAGCGCACACCTCTTGAGGCCTACACAATGCAGTTTACTGTCATATTACTTTCGCTGTTTAGCGCAGTTTTTTGCCGGGCGCAGTCGCATCTGCACCTTTACCCCATAAGTGCGGCCAAACTTCATTCGTCAACTACAGCAAGCTCCCGCTCGGATACGGAATATATTCGACTGGTCAAGAGGCTTCGCTCGAGCGGAGCAAGCGCCAAGGTCACCGCCGAACTGGTGCGGCAACCGTTTTTCTCCGTTTCCGGACGAATCATAAATGTCAACGGTGAGAGCGTCCAGGTTTTCAAATTTGCCAACGCTGCCGCGGCAGAGGCGCAAGCAAAAGGCGTTGCTCCTGACGGTATGACGATTGGCACGAGCAAGCCATCGTGGATGGCACCCCCTCATTTCTTTAAAGGTGGAAAGTTAATTGTCCTCTATGTTGGCGCGAACGAATCCGTACTCAAAGTTCTCGAGGCCAGTCTCGGTACACAATTTGCCGGCAGTTGAATCAGGACGGCTCGCAATTGGCGAGGCTTATCGTTGGGGCGATTACAGCAATCTCAGTGTCGAACCGGTTGACGATTGCACCATGTGGTACACCACTGAATACCTCAAGACAAATGGGACTTTCAACTGGAGTACTCGTATTGCAAACTTCAAGCTGGTGGGTTGTCAGTAATTGCCCGCCTTCTTACGCATTGATGGCCGCCCCGGTCTTTTGACCAGGGCGGCCTTTTTCTTTCCAGTGAGCACAACAGACATACAAGATTCCGCAATTGCAAACTACTATCGCCTATCGTAATAAAGCTTTATACTGGCCTTCCTAACACACCGGGATTTTTAGTTTCTAACTGCACAAACTTGCGTCCAACGATCAACCTGTCGGATTTTGCGCTAGTCGCGATTGTTGTTCTGATTTGAATTGTGGCACCCAACCTAACCCCCGGGGTTTTCGATTAACCAGCCCGCTTCTTTTTGAGAAAGGATTGAAATGAGAAGATCTACAAGGTCGATAATCATCTTGACGGTGGCAGTTCTGCTACTCACTACGGCAGTTGTGCTTCCCAGAATCATTGAGGCCAAGCGCCTCAAAAACGTGGGTGTCGATAAGGGTTCGCTAATCGCGTCTTCCTTCAGCCGCAGCAATCAGGAACAGAAAAATAATGACGTCACAGTTGGTGCGTCTGTTCGCAACGACACATCGCCACCGCTGCGCGATATGAAGCCTGCGGCGGTGGGCAAAAAAGTCGAACGCGAGGCCAATGAAAACCCTAAAGTGCCTGGCTCGCTCAAACATAAGAACGAGCCTGATCCGGTCATCCAGTCAGCCAGCTCGGTGATGGCTTTTGCCGGGCTCAATATGCCGAGTCCGCTGTCGAGTTTTGACGGAGTCGCCTTTCCGGGAGTCGCCTGTAACTGCGCGCCGCCCGATACTAATGGTGAAGTGGGCGCCACTCAGTATGTCCAAATCGTCAATGAAGGCTTCGAGGTTTTTGCCAAGAGTGGCGCGTCGTTGTTGGGACCGGCAGGTATCACGACGCTCTGGAGCGGCTTTGGCGGCGTTTGCCAAAACAACGGCAGCGGTGATCCAGTCGTGCTTTATGACCAGCTCGCCGATCGCTGGGTAATTACTCAGTTCGCTGGGGTGAGCGTTCCAACCGACGAATGCGTTGCGGTATCAACCACCGGCGATGCTACCGGCAGCTATTACCGCTACGACTTTCATCTCGGCTCAAACTTCTTCGATTACCCACACCTGAGTGTGTGGCCCGACGCCTATTACATGAGCATGCACGTGTTCAATTCGGCGGGCAATGCGTTCCTTGGTCCGCAGCCGTTTGCGTTCGATCGCACAAAGATGCTGGCCGGTCTACCGGCAACATTTGTTACGACCGGTATAACTGGCGGCTCTGGTGAGGACGTTTATCTTCCTGCCGATCTCGATGGGTCGATACTCCCGCCTGCCGGCAGTCCGGCATCATTTGTCGAGTGGCCCGGGACAGGCGTCTATAAAGTCTTTCATTTCCACGCAGACTTTGTGACGCCGGCAAACTCGAGCTTTACGCTTTTCTCGAGTCCGGCCGCAGCGGGATTTTCAGTGCTATGCGGCGCTACCCGCAGTTGCGTTCCGCAAGCGGGGACGACAAACAAAGTGGACGGAATTGGCGACCGCCTGATGTTCCGGTTAGCGTACCGGAATTTTGGCGACCATGAAGCGGTGGTCGGAAACTACACGGTTAGTTCGGGCGGCGTAGCCGGAATACGTTGGTTTGAGTTGCGCAACCTGACTAGCGGTCCAGTCACAGTATTCCAACAGAGCACTTACCAGCCGGATACGACCTGGCGCTGGATGGGCAGCGCGGCGATGGACCAACAGGGAAACCTGGCCATTGGTTATAGCGCTTCCAGTTCATCGATCAATCCGCAAATCCGTTATGCCGGCCGATTGTTTACTGACCCGCTTAATGTGTTGGCGCAGGGCGAGTCAACGCTCTTTTCCGGCGCGGGTAGCCAAACCGGCACATTGACTCGGTGGGGCGATTACAGTGATTTGACGGTCGATCCAGTTGACGACTGCACTTTCTGGTACACGCAGGAATATATTCCTGCCAACGGCAGTTTCAATTGGCGGACGCGTATCGGCTCATTCAAGTTTGCAGGCTGTGGCGGCTCGCCGACGCCTACTCCTACTCCGACGCCGACGGTAACTCCCACGCCGACACCAACACCTACTCCGACGCCAACGCCAACGCCGACACCTACTCCGACGCCGACACCGGCGCCAAACGCTCCGAGCAATCTGGTGGCGACGGCGGTGTCAACGAGTCAGATCAACCTGTCGTGGACTGATAACTCAGGAGATGAAAACGGGTTCTTGATAGAGCGTTGCACCGGAAATAATTGCACCAACTTTGCGCAGATCGCATCGGTGGGGGCAAACGTGACGAGCTACCAGAACACCGGACTCGCAGGCAACACGTTCTATAATTATCGGGTGCGGGCCTTTAATGCGGCGGGAAACTCTGGTTACTCAAATAGTGCCAGGGCTAAGACCCCTAACCATTAACACTACAATTGACGTAGGCAGACTCCAAGACATTTTCAGTCTGTCGATACTAACTGGGCCGCTCGATTCTGGAATCGAGCGGCCCTCTTCTTTTAGAGATCAGGAGGTGACTGACGAGATTTGAAGCGGACTTTCCACAACGTGCGTTTGGCTGAAGTCAGTACCACCACGCGGTAGCGGGTGGGTCGTGGTAGCGCATTTTCAATTCTCATTATCAATTGGTCGGCTCGGAACAGTACAATTGGCAATCGGACATGACAATTGGGAATGGGGCGACCCACCAGCGAGCGCGTGGTGGTACTGACCTCATGACCCGCGACAATAGCCCCGCTTGATCTCACTCGCATGCGCCTTTAGGATTGCGCCTTCATTATTGACAGCAACTGAGGTTATTCGAGTTTTGTGGAAATCATTTATGCACGGGCGCGAACGCGCCGCCCACGAGCGAGACAATAATCGCCTGGTGCGGCCGTTTGATTGGGGCCTGCAATTCATCATGGACCATGTGAACGGTGCTGACCCGCGCGCGGTGCTCAAACAATACAGCCGGCAGGCGATGGCTGACAGCGAACACTTCTATGCGCTGCCTGAAATTGCTGACTTTGCGCTGAGCGGCGATCAGCTAACCTGGACCAGCGCTATTCACACGCCTGATGCGGAAAACAATTTGGCGCGCGCGCGCTATTTTCCGGTCAATGAATAGCGAGCGCGCCAGCCGAAAGCGGCTGTTGTAGTTTTGCCGCAGTGGAACGCGCAGCCGGAAAGCCATGTTGAAGCGTGCCGCATCTTTAACTTCATTGGTATGTCGGCGCTGCGTTTGACGCTGCCTTATCACCAGGAACGCCGTCCCGCGGATCTCGAACGCGCCGATCATTTGGTCAGCACAAATGTTGGCCGCACGATCCAATCAATGCGGCAGGGCGTACTTGATACTCGAGCGGCAGTGCGCTGGCTCAAAAGTGAAGGCTATGAACGCATCGGGATTCTGGGGACGAGTGTGGGATCGTGCATTGCGTTTCTCGCTTTCGCGCACGAGCCCGACATCAATGCCGGCACCTTTAATCACGTCTCAGGATATGTCGCCGACGTGGCCTGGCGCGGACTGTCCACTCTTCATCTGCGCGAAGGCTTTGCCGATCATTTAACACTTGAGGAACTGCGCGAGTACTGGGCGCCAATTAGTCCGGTGCCCTTTATCGCGCGTTTGCCCGAGATAGGCCAGCGCCCGATGCGCTTTATTGCGGCGCGCTATGACCTGACGTTTCCGATCGATCTGACAAAGCAAACGATCGCCGAAGCGCGGCGTCACAACTTACCACTCGATGTCGTTTGGCTGTCGTGTGGTCACTACACCATGGCTGACATGCCCTGGAAAGCGA
>JBDTTW010000312.1:0-3458 GCA_039930405.1 bacterium | reverse complement strand
TCAATCCGCCCAAAGCTACCGGTCCGTTGTCAGCGCTTCCGGCGGTGGATTTGGACAGCGAAGAACGCGGCATCAGCTATAACCGCGCCGCAGACATTCCTATTAATGAAGCTGGTGAAGTTGAAGACGAAGCGGTTAGCAGGAAAGTAGCGAAGCGTTAGCGTACAGGAACAATCTATTTCTCATTCATCATTTGACATCGATCATTTGTGATTTGAGTTGGCAAGGCTTCATCCCGCTTCCTGATTTTTCGCCCAGAGGTAACTGGCCTTTATCAGGATAAGGAACTCCTTCCGAACGAATGACAAATGATCGATGTCAAATGATGAATGGGAAATCGGGCTGCCAAGGCCTTAGAACTCCCGCCGCAACTTCTCATACGTCGTAGCCAGGTCTTCCGGCAGCACGCGCGCTTCAGCAACCGTCGTCATGAAATTAGTGTCGCCTGACCAGCGCGGCAAGATGTGGATGTGAATGTGATCCGCAATACCCGCCCCCGCTGCACCACCCAAATTCATGCCGACATTGAAGCCATCCGGCCGGTACACTTCGCGCAAAGCAGTTTGCGATCGTTTGCTGAGATCCATCAACTCGTCCGTAGTCGGCTTTGCAGCCGCATCCAGCTCACCTACGTGTTCGTAGGGAACTATTAACAGGTGGCCACTGATGTAAGGATAGCGATTCAGGACGACGAAGTTATGCGAAGCGCGGTGCAGCACGAAATTCGCTGCGTCATTGTCGGGCTCATCCCGTAGTTTACAAAAAACACAGACGGTTGAATCCGCGTCGCCGGCGGAAGCGATGTATTCGGAACGCCAGGGACTCCAGAGCCTGTCCAATTTTTGTCCTCAGAAATTAAAGAATGGGCGGCTGCCGCGTTTCGTCGGCGGCATGAGTAGCGGAAGCTTCGGGAGCGCGGCGCGTACCGGCGTCGGGATCGTTAATCAGTTCTTTGAGTTCCTTGCCGGGCTTGAAATAAGGGACGCGCTTGGCGGGAATACTGACCGGGTCTCCAGTCTTGGGATTGCGACCGCGGCGCGCGCCACGCTCACGCACGCGAAAGCTGCCAAAGCCGCGCAACTCGATTTTCTCACCTTGATTTAAGGTTTCAATAATACTTTCAAAAACAATTTCGACGAGTCGCTCGGCGTCTTTCTTTGTAAGTTCCGCCGCTTCGGCGACATCCTCGACGAGTTCTGCTTTTGTCATGCATCACCTCAGATGAGAAAAATAGCCAGGCTACAAACAAAAGAAAATTTACGGTAAGTCTTAACGAATGGCGAGGCGTGCTCGACGCCGTACACTATCAGAAACGATCAAGTCGGGCAAGAAATGGCGATAAGACGAAAGGCCGGTCGACGAAACTCCAACAGCGCGCCTTCCATAAACCACAATCAGGGATTCAAAGCCAGGTTTCGCGGCTATTTTGCTTCTTCTTCCGGGGCCTCTGGTTCCGATTCGGCGGTCGCCTCCGGTTGCGGTTCGGCGATTGGTTCCGCTTGCGGTTCCGGCTCTGCGACCGGTTCTGTTTGGGCCTCAGGCTCGGCGATGGGTTCCGGTTTTGACTCCGGCGCGGCTGCTGCTTCCGCTTTCGGCTCAGCTTCGGCCTTCGGCTCCGGCCTGCTCAAACCAAAATCTCCGAGCTCTCCAAGCGATGCCATACCGCTGCGTGCCTCCGACGAGTAGATCTTCGTATCGAGCACCGGCTCATCCTTGCCCACTGCTCGGGCCGACAATCCAATCTTCTTGTTCTCCGAATCAATGCGCAGGATTTTGAACTCCATCTCCTGGCCCAGTTGGACCACGTCTTCGGGCTTCTCGACGCGATCTTCGGAAAGTTCAGAGATGTGGCAAAGCCCTTCCAGATTGTCATCAAGTTCGACAAAAGCGCCAAAGTTTGCGAAGCGGGCCACTTTGCCCTTCACGACATCACCAGGCTTATGCTCGCTGACAAATCTATCCCAGGCGTTGGGCTCAAGGTCCTTTATGGAAAGCGACAGGCGCCGATTTTCAGCATCGATACTGGTGATAACCGCATCGATCTCCTGCCCTTTCTTTAAAACTTCGCTCGGGTGCTTGATGCGACGCGACCAGGAGATGTCGGAAACATGGACCAGGCCGTCAACGCCATCTTCAATCTCAATGAAGGCACCAAAGTCTGTCAGGTTGCGGACGCGTCCATGCACGCGTGTGCCAACCTGATAGCGCTCGTGCAACGTCTGCCAGGGGTTATCCTGAATTTGCTTCATGCCCAGGCTAATCCGGCGCGCCTTTGGATCCACACTAAGCACCTCGACCTCAACCGAGTCGCCGGGATTGACCAGCTTGCTGGGATGCTTGACGCGTTTGGACCAGCTCATTTCGGAAACGTGAACCAAACCTTCGACACCGTTTTCCAATTCTACAAAAGCGCCGTAGTCAGCCACGCTGGCGACCTTCCCGGGTACTCGACTGCCTACTGGAAAGCGCTCGTCGACACTCGACCAGGGGTCGGGCAACAATTGTTTGTAACCAAGTGAGACGCGTTCTCGATCGCGATCAAACTTGAGCACTTTGACCTGCACGGTGTCGCCGACCTTGAACAGCTCGTTTGGATTTTGCAGCCGGCCCCATGACATGTCGGTCACGTGCAGCAGGCCATCGACGCCGCCGAGATCGACAAACGCGCCGTAGTCAGTCAGGTTCTTTATCTGACCTTCGACCACCACGTCTTCTTCGATATGGCCCAGCGTTTCGCCCTTGCGACCGGCGTTCTCCTCTTCGAGCACTGCCTTGCGCGACAGAACCACGTTGGAACGCTTGCGATTGAGTTTGATGACCTTGGCTTCGATTTCCTGATTGCGTAGCGCGTCGAGATTGCGCACGGGCCGCACATCTACTTGCGAGCCGGGAAGAAACGCGGCGATGCCATCGATGTCAACGCGCAGGCCGCCTTTGATACGTTCAATCACGCGTCCCTTAACGCTGGTGCCGTCGCGGTACGACTTCTCGAGATCGTCCCAGGCCCTCATACGCACAGCGTCGGCGCGAGACAGAATCGGCAGACCGTCCGCGGTCTCCATGCTTTTAACCAACACGTCGACTTCGTCGCCCGGCCTAACCAAAAGTACGCCGTTCTCGGTGAACTCGGCAGGGTTAACTATGCCTTCCGACTTGTAGCCAAAGTCGATCACTACGCCGCGCTCGCTAATGCCGACAACCGTGCCGCGCACAACTTCGCCTTCCTGCAAAGTCGCTTGCTCCTGCTCAAACTGATCGAGCAGTTGGCCAAAGTCAACATCGCCGAAGGGACGTGGCTCTTCATCGTCATCGCCTTTTACGGCGACGGCGGGACTGCTTTCTTTTGCCGGTTGAGTTTCTGACGGAGACGTCGAGATTTGTTGATCGTCAGAAGATGGGTTGTTGTCGGTTTCTTGATTGTTTAGATGCGATTCTTCACTAGCCATGCAAACTCCTGT
>JBDTTW010000311.1:0-4908 GCA_039930405.1 bacterium | reverse complement strand
ACGTTGGGTGGAACTGGCGGCGGCACTGCTTACAACCCGGAAGAGTTTGAAGAGATAGTCGCGAACGGACTGGCTGCTTCGCCAATGCACGAAGTTTTGGTTGAAGAGTCCATCCTCGGCTGGAAAGAATTTGAACTCGAAGTGATGCGCGACATTGCTGACAACGTCGTGATTATTTGTTCGATTGAAAACTTTGATCCGATGGGCGTGCACACTGGTGACTCGATCACCGTCGCGCCGGCGCAGACGTTGACCGATCGCGAGTATCAAAAGATGCGCGACATGGCGATCACCATTATTCGCAAGGTTGGTGTTGAAACCGGCGGATCGAATATTCAGTTTGCCGTCAATCCGGATAATGGCGACATTCGCATCATCGAAATGAATCCGCGCGTCTCGCGTTCGTCAGCGCTGGCCTCAAAAGCCACCGGTTTTCCGATTGCAAAGATTGCGGCAAAGCTTGCGGTCGGCTACACCCTCGACGAAATTCCCAACGACATCACGAAAAAAACGCCCGCGTCTTTTGAGCCTACCATCGATTATGTGGTCGCCAAGATACCCAAGTGGGACTTTGAAAAATTCAAGGAAGCAGAAGACGTGCTGGGCACGCAGATGAAGTCGGTCGGGGAAGTCATGGCCATCGGCCGCACGTTCAAGGAAGCGCTTTTCAAAGGCCTGCGTTCTCTGGAAGCAGTCAAACCTTTGCGTTTGGAAGATGTCAGCACCGACGAGGTGCAGCGCAAGCTCGCGCGCCCGAATTCGCAGCGGTTCTCCTACATCACTTATGCGCTGCAGCATGGTTGGCCCATTTCCGAAATATATCGCCTGTCGCGTGTCGATCCGTGGTTTCTCGAACAGCTTCAGGACGTAATGGAGATTCAAAAGTCGGTTGAGGGTCTGAAGCTGGAAGAAATTCCAGTCGAACTACTGCGTTCGTTCAAAGAGGTCGCGCTGTCCGATCGTCGCCTGGCCTATCTGACCGAAACAACTGAAGACGAAGTACGCGCGTTTCGCAAAAGCGCCGGTGTCGTTCCAGTTTACAAACGCGTCGATACCTGCGGCGCGGAGTTTGAGTCGTTCACGCCGTATCTTTATTCGACCTACGAAACTGAGAATGAAGCAGCGCCGACGGATCGTCGCAAGATTATGATCCTCGGTTCCGGCCCGAACCGCATTGGCCAGGGAATTGAGTTTGACTACTGCTGTTGTCATGCTGCGTTTGCGCTCAGCGCGGCCGGCTTTGAGACGATCATGGTGAACTGCAATCCGGAAACTGTCTCGACCGATTACGACACTTCAGATCGTCTCTATTTCGAGCCGCTGACGTTCGAAGATGTGATGAATATAGTCGATGTTGAGAAGCCCGAGGGCGTGATTGTGCAGTTTGGCGGTCAGACGCCGTTGAACCTGGCGATGCGTTTACAAAAGGCCGGCGTTCCGATCATTGGCACAGGCGCTGACTCGATTGATCTGGCTGAAGACCGCAAACGTTTCGGCGCACTATTGCGCGAGCTTGGTATTCCGCAACCGGATAACGGAATGGCCGCTACCGCCGAAGAGGCCAAAGCGGTGGCCGAACAAATTGGGTATCCAGTGTTGGTACGGCCGAGTTATGTCCTGGGCGGACGCGCGATGGCTATCGTTTATGACGAAGAGAGCCTGGACCAATACGTGCGCACAGCGGTTGGTTTCACGCCCGACCGGCCGGTGTTGATTGATAAGTTTCTGGAACGGGCCGCTGAGTTTGACGTCGATGCGCTGGCCGACGAATCGACCTGCGTCATCGCCGCAATTCAGGAACACATTGAAGAAGCGGGGATTCATTCAGGCGATTCTTCCTGCGTGCTGCCGCCGGTGCGAATCGCTCCCGAGCACATCGAAACGATGCGGCACTATACGCGTCTGTTGGCGACAGCGTTGTCAGTGCGCGGTTTGATGAACATTCAGTTTGCGATCAAGGACCATCGCGTTTACGTCTTGGAAGTAAACCCGCGCGCGTCGCGCACCGTACCGTTTGTTGCGAAAGCGACGGGCGTTCCCATTGCCAGCATCGCGGCGCGGGTGATGGCGGGAAAAGCGCTGAGTGAGTTTGGCTTGCCGCCGAATCTGACGGTCAATCGTTTCTTTATCAAGTCACCAGTCTTTCCGTTTGTAAAATTTCCCGGCGTCGATCCGATCCTAAGTCCCGAAATGCATTCCACCGGCGAAGTGATGGGCGTCGGCGACACGTTTGGCGAAGCTTACGGCAAAGCCATGCAGGGTGCCGGCCTGACGCTGCCGCAAAAGGGAACCGCATTCATCAGCGTCAACGATGCGGACAAGGGACAAGCGGTAATCCTCGCGCGCAAACTGGCCCGGCTGGGGTTCGACATTATCGCGACCCTGGGCACGGCCGAACGTCTGCGCGAAGTTGGTTTGAAAGTCACGAACGTTTTCAAAGTGAATGAAGGACGGCCGAATATTGTCGACCATATCAAGAGCGGCGAAATCGCGTTGGTGATCAATACGCCGTTGGGCCGCGCGTCGCACTTTGACGAACAGGCGATTCGGCGAGCCTCGTTGCAGCACAACGTTCCCTGCGTCACCACCATGACGGGCGCGCAGGCAATCGAGGAAGCAATTGGCGCGCGTGCAACCGGCGGCCCCATGCAGGTGCGGTCGTTGCAAGAGTTGCATGCGGTTGGCGCGGCGGTTAGGTAGCACTGCGAGCGAGGAGTGACTTTGGAAATCAACAGCAAAGAGACGATCGAGAAAATTCTGGATGACTGTCGCACAATTGCAGTTGTCGGATTGTCTTCCAGTCCTTCACGTCCTTCATATGGGGTTGCGTCTTACATGAAACGGCGCGAGTACAAAGTCATCGCGGTTAACCCCAACGAGACTGAGGTGTTTGGCGAAAAATCCTACGCTTCGTTGGCGGATGTGCCCGACGAAATCGATCTGGTTGATATTTTTCGACGCTCAAGCGAAGCCGGAACTGCGGTGGACGAAGCGATCGCCATCGGCGCCAAGGCAGTCTGGCTGCAGGAAGGCGTCATTGATCAAGCAGCAGCCCAACGTGCTGCAGACGCAGGACTGCTGGTCGTGATGGATCGTTGCTGGTTGAAAGAACATGCACGCCGGTGAGGAAATGAGCAGTAAGCAGTGTGCAAGCCAGCAGCAGCGGAAAGTGGTACCTGTTTGCAATGCTGTTGCGCTAACGGGTCGAGTCTCAAGGATCGCCGCCTGAGAAAGAGAATTACTCAATGCCAATCGAGATTCAGGAACTGGTAATTCGTGCGGTGGTGATTACGGTGAGCGATGCCAGCTCTCGGGGCGAGCGTAAAGATGAGTCGGGCGAAATACTTGTCCAACTGCTGAAAGATCTTGGCGCCGAGATTGTGGCCCAGCGCATCCTCTCCGACGATCCAGAGCCATTGGCAGACGCGCTGAAAGAGTTTTCCGATTGGCGCAACGTCAATCTGATCGTCACGACCGGCGGCACCGGTTTCTCGCCGCGCGACAACACACCCGAAGCCACCCTCGAGGTTATTGAACGCGAAGCACCGGGGTTGGCTGAAGCGATGCGCATGGAAACTCTCAAGCAAACACCAATGGCAATGATTTCACGCGGGGTTTGTGGGATTCGCTCTGGCACATTAATAGTCAACCTGCCCGGATCACCCAAGGCGGTGAAGGAAAGCTTTGCCGTGATCGCGCCTGTGCTCAGTCATGCGATTGCGTTGCTTGCCGGCCAGCAAGGCGGCGGTCTTCATTAGAGGAGTCTTGATGTCCGGGCTTGGGAATGCTGATTGGCGAACCAATCCTGGAGTTTGGGCTCGGAAGTCTTAAACAAAAGTCTTCGTTGACAATGATCTTCGCGACGCTTAAGATTTTTTTTGTTCAGAGACAAATTGAATTGAGCACGGTCTGACGGGCAAAAGCGGTGTCAAGCCACCGCAGTCCAAATAGAATTAACGCGGCGTAGCGCCGCCGGCACTCCCAGATGCTGCTTCAGGCAACCACAACCGCAACGGCGAATATTGGCTCTCCAATAACGGCCTACTGGCCGGTAATGATTTTCTTTGTGGTAGCGATTGCTTTTCCGGTTCTGCCGATTGTTCTCGGCCGCTTTCTGAGGCCGGCGAAATATGGCAAAGGAAAGATGCGGCCGTATGAGTGCGGCATCGATCCGATTACTGATGCGCACTCGCGCTTTACCGTTCGGTACTACATCGTTGCAATGTTGTTTTTGATTTTTGACGTTGAGACCATCTTTTTGTTGCCTTGGGCGATCATCTTCATGGGCGAAGATTTTTCGTTTACGAAGTTTGCGCTGGTCGAGATGTTTGTCTTCATTGGTATTTTAGTCGTGGGCTATTACTATGCGTGGCGCAAAGGTGCGCTGGAATGGGCCTGAGCAAAGGGATGAGGGCGGAGGGCGGAGGGATGAAGTCGGACAACCGACAGGATCTGCGAAAGCGTACGAGGGAGTTTGCGCTTCGAATCATTAAGCTTTATGCGGCTTTGCCTAAGACAACCGAAGCACAGGTCCTGGGTAAGCAGTTATTGAGATCAGGAACGTCCGTTGGCGCACATTACCGCGAAGCTTGTCGAGCCAAATCTAATGCTGACTTCATAAGCAAGATCGAAGGCGGTTTACAAGAACTGGACGAAACACTTTATTGGCTTGAGTTGCTGGCCGAAGCCAAAATAGTCAAAGCCGAACGACTGGAACCATTAGCCAGCGAAACAAACGAATTGATTGCGATGTTTGTCAGTATGGCAAAGGGACTTAAACCTAAGATGGGAGCGTCGGGAAGGAAGGTCATCCCTCATCCCTCCGCCCTCATCCCTTAACACTATGGCTGAACACGATCAAGGCTTCGTCCTAACCAGATTCGACACGCTGATGAACTCGGTGCGCCG
>JBDTTW010000310.1:0-3353 GCA_039930405.1 bacterium | reverse complement strand
TTTCGGCGGGTTGCTGCAGCGCGGCGCCGCAGAAGGGAAGTCGTGGTATTACTGGTTGGCTGGCTGGGCCATCATCAACACGGTCGTTTCGTTTTACTACTACATCCGCTTCATCAAGGTCATGTACCTCGGCGATCGCATCGCCGACGACAGGCCGCTGTCGCTCTCTCCTGCTTTGCAAACTGCCTTGGCGGTTTCAGTGGCCGGCATTCTCTTTATCGGTGTCTATCCACAGCCCTTAATCAACCTGACGCAAAAACTGATCGCGCCGCTGGCGGCAATTGGGGCCGTGGCCCTGAAATAAAGATGGATGCCGTTTTACCAGGCGAAGATCTAATTCAACAGGGAATCGCGGACTTGCGTGCGGGCAAAGAATCATCCGCTGCCTTACTCGTTTGCATTGGCGCTCCGCGGTTGAGACGGATAGGCCTCGAACTTCCTGACAAGCTACCGGCGAATCCTGAGCATCGGCTTTATGACTTGCTCGCCGAAAGCGATCAAGACTCTGCTCACTCGCGCTACAATGCTCTCCTGAGAAAATTAGTCAGTTTCGAACGAGCAGCGGAATGCGTCAAAAAGTAACCGCCCAGCGCCTGAACGAATTCATGCCTGCATTGGCGAGCGGAATTACGACGGCGTCGCGCGTGTTCCTGCTTGGCGGCGCAACAGCGGTCTTACTCGGTTGGCGCGATTCCACTGTTGATGTGGATTTAAAAATATTACCTGAAAGCGACGAGATTCTGCGAAAGCTACCAACGCTTAAAGAGCAACTTCAGATCAATATTGAACTCGCCGCGCCGGACGATTTCATACCTGAGTTACCAGCATGGCAGGAACGCAGCCGTTTCATACGACAAGAAGGAAAGCTTACATTCCTACACTACGACTTATACGCCCAAGCGTTGGCGAAGATTGAGCGTGGACACGATACTGATGTGCGAGATGTACAAGAGCTGTTGGATCGAAAATTAATAGAACCCGAGGCGGTGCTGAACTTTTTTGAAGGGATAAAAGATCAGCTCTATAAATACCCCGCGATCGATGCGACATCGTTTCAGACCGCAATCAAAACCGCGCTAAAACGGTAATTACATAAGTGCGGCAAAAGGCGTTTGCCAATGCCTGAAGGGCATGGCGTCGAGATGAATGCTACCTTTTTACTTCTTTGCGGCGATCGTCATCTGGCTGGGAATTCTTTCACTGCGCGGTGGCATGCGTTTCGCCGCTTATGTTCGCAGTGAAATTTCGCAACCGCTAGCGGATTTTACTCCTCACGTTTCGGTGTTTGCGCCCTGTCGCGGTTTGGACAGCGGTCTGGAGCAAAATCTCGCCGCCCTTTTCCACCAAGATTATCCAAACTATGAAATCATTTTCGTCACTGATCGCGCTGACGATCCTGCGCTTGCTTTGATTAGAGAACTAATCGAACACCACGATCGAATTTCCACCAAAATTATCATTGCGGGACCGGCGACTGACTCCGGACAAAAGGTGCACAACCTGCGCGTGGCTGTTTCGCAAAGCGACGTGCGAAGCGAAGTCTTCGTATTTGTCGACACGGATGCGCGGCCACAATCAGGGTGGTTGCGAGCGTTAGTCGCTCCACTCGCAGATGCAAAGATCGGGGCCGCGAGCGGCTATCGCTGGTTCATTCCCGTTGCGGGCGGTCTCGCCTCGCACCTGCGTTCAGTCTGGAATGCGTCGATCGCATCAGCGCTGGGCGCGGGCCGCGAAAAGAACTTTTGTTGGGGTGGCTCAACTGCGATTCGTAGGCCAACCTTTGCAGAGTTGCAAATAGCCGAACGTTGGCGCGGAACAGTTTCCGATGACTTCACTCTCACGCACGCATTGCACGGAGCTAACTTGCCAATTCATTTCGTGCCGGCTTGTCTGGCGCCGGCGCTGGATTCCTGCACGCTGCGTGAACTGCTTGAGTTTACTAACCGGCAGTTGAAGATTACACGCGTTTACGCGCCGCACTTGTGGAAACCGGTGTTAATTGGCAGCTTGCTTTTCTGTTTGGTGTTCTTTGGCGGTGCCGCATTAGTCGTGGCGCGTGCAATGAATCACGATTCGACCGCCATCCCGCTGTTGTTGCTTTTGATTATTTATTTGTTGGGGACACTTAAGGCCCACATTCGCATGAAGGCGTTGCTTTCCGTCATGCCAGCCTACGCGACGGAATTGCGTCGCGGCTGGATATTCCATCTGGTCCTATGGCCGTTCACTTCGGCGCTGTATCTTTGGAACGCGCTGGTTGCGGCTGCGTCGCGACGCATCAAGTGGCGTGGGATTACCTACGAATTGAAATCGCCTACCGAAGCTGTCATTATCGCCCGCGATTAGTCTGAGTAAAGCAAACTGTTAGTTTGCTTGTTCGTTGGTTGGGGACGACCGCAAACTAACAGTTTGCTTTACAATTACTTATGCCAAACAAAGCCGTACAACTGGTTCAACTACTTCGTTCGACCAAACGCGAAAAGCGTTTGGGCACAGTCATCCTGTTTGTGACCTCACGCTGCAACGCGTTTTGCAAGACTTGTTTTTATCACGAGGAGTTGAATCAACCGGGCGACCTCACCTTCGAGCAGATCGAGAAGATTTCGCGCACGATGCCGCCGATTACTGATCTTTGGCTGTCAGGCGGCGAGCCAACTTTGCGACGCGATGTTTCCCAGGTCATCGAAACGTTCGCGAAAAACAACGGTATCGATCGTCTGATTATTCCCACCAATGGCTTGATCAAGTCGCGTGTCTACGAAATTGTCGATAACGCGTTAAGCGCGCATCCCAGGCTCAATCTCTATTTGAATATCGCGCTGGACGGTTACGGAAAAACTCACGATCGCATTCGCGGCGTTCCGGGAAACTGGGAAAAGGCGCTCGATTGTATCGAGTCGCTATATCCGTTGAAACAGAAGTTTGGCGATCGCTTTCGCTTGAATGTTAATACAGTCGTCTGCGCCGACAACTATACCGAAATCGAAAAGCTTGGAGAGTTCATGTGGCAGAACTTTAAACTCGACGGCCAGTACTTCAACATTATTCGTGGCGAGACGCTGGTGGGCGACGAGATAAAGCAGGTGCCCGCCGCAGGCTTACCCGAGATGTACGCGTATGTCTCGAAGCTGACGAAACGCTACGGCGATCGCATGTTTGCTGCCGATGATGCGAGCAAGCGTTTTGTGAAGAACGTCGCCTACGTCGGCGCCATCACCACGCATTACCGAAATCAGCACGCCAATTTCCAGGAGTCGACCGCGTGGCCTTTCCCCTGTACCGCCGGCGAGACGACCGCGGTGATCGATTACAACGGCGACGTACGCGCGTGCGAGCTGCGCGAAAAGTTTGCG